>DATEAO010000342.1:0-2329 GCA_035288345.1 Candidatus Methylomirabilota bacterium
ACTGCTGCCTCCCGTAGGAGTCGGGGCCGTGTCTCAGTCCCCGTGTGGCTGGTCGTCCTCTCAGACCAGCTACCCGTCATCGCCTTGGTAGGCCGTTACCCTACCAACTAGCTGATAGGCCGCAGGCCTCTCTCTGAGTGACAGCCCTTGCGAGCCGCCTTTCCTCTCCAGAACCAACATCCCGAAGAGCGTATCCAGTATTAGCCCCCCTTTCGAGGGGGTATCCCGGTCTCTGGGACAAGTTGCCCACGTGTTACTCACCCGTTCGCCGCTAGAACCACAATATGATTGCTCACACTATGATCCCCGCTCGACTTGCATGTGTTAGGTACGCCGCCAGTGTTCGCTCTGAGCCAGGATCAAACTCGCCAAGAGAAGCTTTGCGAATCATCCTGGTTTCCTAAACTCAAGCCCACTTACTCGGCTCGAGCGCAAGGAAACTCGTTTGCGGATGGCACACCTTATCGGTGAGTCAATAGCATATGGATTTTTCAAAGAGCTGAGGGGAGATCCCCACGAAACTACGGCAGGTCGGTCTACTCTTACAGGAAAGACTCTACTACCGCCGCCTCTCTTCGAGGCAGCCTCATACATTACGTAAGCTTCAGAATTTTGTCAAGGCTTTTTTGGAAGTACATCTGTGCTGGAAGGAAGAAGGTGCGTCGGGGACGTTCAGCGTGAATTCTCGAAATGCTGCTTGATCTCCGGATCAGGCACGCAGGAGCGTAGTATTCTGGTAGAACTGCTCGTCAAGGTGGGGAAGCTTGGTGAAGCTATGGGAAGCTGGCTCGCGCAGGAAGACCGCACTCACCATTGACCACACGAGCAAGGAGTCGCAGTTTCTCCCCACGATTTGCTCCTGTCGCTCAGCTTGGAATGAGTGATCAACGGACCTCCAGCCCACCTCAATGGAGAGTTCGGGTCTGGCTAACCTGACGAGCTCCCCTCCAACGAGTACGCTTGCGTCGTCAACGGCCGACGCTGTACTATGAGCGGGCTGGAGGGATCTCGTCGTCGGCCCGCCGACGAGATCGCGATCCTGCTTCCGATTGCCGGGGAGCTAGGGTTGGGCGCGCTCGAATCGCCATACATGACCAGTGTGGGTGCCCTGTGGAAATAGGGCATTCACCGCATTACAATGAACGTCACTCTGAATGCATCATCGTGCGGACCTAGATCGTCGGAAGCAGATTAAGGAGGGGAACAGGTGAGCCGTGCGAGGGTCGAGCGATGATTCGCGTCACGATTGATGTCGGCGGGACGTTCACTGACTGCCTCGTCCTGGATGAGGCCGGGGAGATCCACGAGTTCAAGTCGGAGACGGTCCCCGCCGATCCGGCGGCCGGGCTGATCCGGGTGCTTGAAAAGGCCTCCAAGCATTTCGGTCTCGACCTGCCTCGATTCATGGCCAACGTGGGGCTGCTGATCGCCCACGGAACCACCCTTTCGACGAACGCCCTCCTGACTGGGAAGACCGCCAGGGTGGGATTGCTGACGACCGACGGCTTCCGCGACACCATCCAGTTCCGCCGCGGCTACAAGAACGTCCATACGACGCGCTTCAACCTCTTCGTCCCGCCCTACCGTGCCATCGTTCCCCGCCACCTGAGGCTCCCCATACGGGAACGCGTCCTTCACACCGGAGAGATTCTGACCCCGCTCTATGAGGAAGACGTTCACGCCGCGGTCGCCAAGTTGAAGGCGGCCGAGGTCGAGGCCGTCGCGATCTGCTTCCTTCACGCTTACGCGAATCCCCAGCATGAAGAGAGGGCGCTTGAGATCTGTCGCCGAGAGATGCCCGGGGTCTACGTGACAGCCTCCCATGAGGTGCTCCCGGTCTTCCGGGAGGGGGAGCGCTTCAGCACCACCGTCGTGAGCGCCGCCGTCGGCCCGATCACTGAGCGGTACTTGAACGCGCTCACGGCGAAGATCGGGGCGCTCGGCTTCAGGGGGACCTTCTATCTCGTCCAGGGGGGCGGGCTCGTCCAGACCGTAGACGAGTCGGTCCGCCGGGCGGTTTCGCTGATCGGCTCGGGCCCTGCTGCCGCCCCCTCGGGCGCGATCCGCCTGGGCGAGTGCGTCGGCACCAACAACCTCTTCTCGGTCGATATGGGCGGCACCAGCTACGATGTCTGCCTCATCCGTAACGGGGCCATTCCCACCGCCGACTTCAACTGGGTCGGTGAGGAGCTGGTGGCGATGAAGATGGTCGACGTGGCCTCGATCGGCGCGGGGGGAGGGAGCCTCGCCTGGATCGATTCTCTCGGGCTCCTCAGGGTGGGGCCAGAGAGCGCCGGGGCGGACCCCGGTCCCGCGTGCTATGGGAAAG
>DATEAO010000343.1:0-9136 GCA_035288345.1 Candidatus Methylomirabilota bacterium
GGCCAGTGTGGCGATGCTCGGCGACCTGATCCTGGCTGAGCCTCGCGCCCTCATCGGCTTTGCCGGCCCCCGGGTGATCACGGAGACGATCCGACAGCCGCTCCCCGATGGCTTCCAGCGTTCCGAGTTTCTTCAGGATCATGGCCAGGTGGACCTTGTGGTCGAGCGCCAGGAATTGAAGGAGACCTTGAAGCGAATCCTCGCCTTCTTCGCCGATCTGCCGGATCATGCGTCCGCTCTACGACCTTGAAGCTCGTATTTATCATCCAGTCGTAACATGGCGTATTCCAGCGGCGTGCCCCCCTCCGAGGGAATGACCTATCAGACCGCTGTCGATACGCTCGCTGCGCTTCAGCCGCAGACGATCCGTCCTGGTCTCGATCGGATCAAGGCCATGCTGGCCGAGCTCGCGCATCCCGAAGCAACCTTCAAGATCATCCAAGTCGCCGGGACCAACGGGAAGGGCTCTACGGGGGCGATGGTGGCGGCGATCCTTCAGTCGGCTGGGTGCCGGGTGGGGCTCTACACGTCGCCGCACCTCTGCTCGGTCCGCGAGCGGATCAGGGTCAACCGAGTCCCGATCAGTCGAGAAGAGTTTGCTGAGGGAATCCACAAGCTGCTCCCGCTGGCTCAGACTATCGCGCCCACCTATTTCGAAGTGCTCACGGCCCTCGGACTCCACTATTTCGCCAGGCGCGAGGTCGAATGGGCGGTGCTCGAGGTCGGGATGGGTGGACGATGGGACGCAACGACGGTCGGGTCTCCGCTCGCTTCCGTCATTACGCCTATCGACTTTGATCATCAGGCCTACCTCGGCTGGCGTCTCGAGGAGATCGCCGCTGAAAAGGCTGCCATCATTAGGAGCGGGGTCGCGGTGAGCGCGGCTCAGGCGCCGGCCGTGGAAGAGGTCATCAAGAAGCGCTCAGAACTTCTGGGCGTTCAGCTTCTGATTGAAGGAAGAGAGCTTTCCATCGCGGTGAGACACCAAGACCCCTCAGGGCATCGTCTGGATCTCAAAGGCCCTGACTGGGAGCTTCCAGACCTCGCGCTCCCCCTTCTTGGGCTTTTTCAGCCTACGAATTGCCTCCTCGCAGTGGGCGCGGTCCGCGCGCTGCGCTCATCTGTCACGGTTTCTGACAAGGCAATCCGGGAAGGAGTTCGGACTGTCCGCTGGCCCGGGCGCTTTCAGCTCCTGCAGGAAGAGCCATACTTGGTTGTTGACAGCGCCCACAACCCTGCCGGCGCCCGGGCGCTAGCGCACTCACTTCGCACACACTTTCCACGTCAAGCGATCACTCTCATCCTCGGTATCTACAAAGACAAGGACAAAGCCCAGATCCTCGAGACCCTCACCCCTCTGGCAGACCGGATCATCCTCACCGCTTCCTCTCATCCGCGCGCGGCTTCACCCGATGAGCTTCGAGGGCTCGTGCCGAGCACTCACGCAGAAATTCTCGTCATTTCGAACATTCTTGACGCCCTCACGCTTGCGCTCACCCCTCCCACAACCCCTGTCATCTGCGTCGCCGGCTCACTCTCCCTCGTGGCCGAGGCTCTCGAGTGGTTCCACGCACAGGGGCCAGATATTCCTTGCGAAGTTTGACACCAGCGTGCTAGCGTAGAATCCCTTTGTTTACCACGAACTTGGAGCGCACTGGTGACTCGAATCTGGCTCGCTGTTCTGGCTCTCATTTGCTCCGTTGCCCTGGCGGAAGACGCTTTCGCTCAACGCTCCCTGACCCTGAGAAGTGACGGGGGGAGCGTTACCCTCCACGCCGACCGGATCGAGCAGATCGGCACCAACGGCATCCTGATCGCTGACGGGAACGTTGAAGTCGTTCAAGGGCCGAGCCGCCTCGAGGCTGATCGTCTTGAGGTCAATCTCGAGACAGGAGAGGGAGTGGCCCTCGGAAAGGTCATTTTTTTCGACGGTCAGGACCGATTGACCGGCGAGCGCCTCGATTACAACTTCAAGACACAGACCGGCGTAGTTCACAATGGAAGCGCTTTCGCCGCGCCCTACTACCATCTGAGCGGCGAACGGCTCGAGCGATTGGGGGAGCAGCGCTACCGCGTGAGCCGGGGGGTGTTCACCACCTGTGAGCCGGAGAACCCCCATTGGTCGTTCCGCATGGCGAACGCCGAGGCCGACCTGGAGGGGTATGTCACCGGAACCAACGCCTCGTTCTGGGTCTGGAAGATCCCGTTGATCCCGTGGATTCCCTTCTTCGCCGCCCCGATCCGAAGAGAGCGCCAAACCGGGTTTCTCGTTCCTTCGATCGGCAACTCCAGCTCGAAAGGGGTCTTTGCCGAGATCCCATTCTTCTGGGCCATCGATGATAGCCAGGATCTCACGCTGCTCCTTGCTCCCATGCAGAAGCGGGGTGTCGGGCTCGGCGCCCAGTACCGCTACATTCTCTCCGAGCGCTCCCGCGGGCAGTTCAGCGGGTTCTTCATCCACGAGAGTGAGCTTCATGATGACAACCGGTTTGTGGCGGGGTGGCGGCATGACCAGCCGCTGGCGGAGCGCCTCGGCCTGAAGGTCGATGTGAACCGCGTGAGCAATGACAACTACTTTCGCGAGTACGCCGATCCCCTTGGCGACCGGGCGCGTCAGCGCCTCGAGTCGAATATCTTCCTCACCCAGGGCTGGGAGAGCTGGAACCTCGTCGGGAATCTCTTCTGGTATCAGGATCTCACCATCGCGATGCCGATTGAGCTGCAGCGACTGCCCGAGATCAAGCTGACCGGGATCCGTCAGCCTGTTCCGGGGATCCCGTCGCTCTTCTTCGAGTTTGGCGGCTCGTACACCAACTTCGTGAGAGACCTCGGCTCAGACGGCCAGCGGCTTGATGCTCGTCCGAAGCTCTCATCCCCGGTGAACGTCGGCGGGTACTTCACGATCACGCCGTTTCTGGCGGGGCGCGCCACGCTCTACGACAAAAAGGTCACTGGCAGTTCGGTTGAGAAGGAGGTCACCGTCGAGAACACCGAGAGCAGGCTCCGCGCGCGAAATCTCTTCGAGGTGGGGTCCGATCTCGAGACGCGCGCCACTCGAGTGTACAGTGTCGGAGGCCGTTCGATCGACGCGCTCCAGCACGCAATCGAACCGCGGGTGAACTACACGTACATTTCTTCGGCCAAGCAGAGCGACCTTCCTCAGTTCGATGCCAACATCGACACGATCCCCCACACGAGCACACTCACCTACTCGCTCACCAATCGTCTGAGCGCGCGAACCCCTGCCCCTCAGGGGGGCGCCGAGGCGGCTCGCTGGGAGCTGATGCGGCTCACGCTCTCTCAGACGTACGATCTGCTCCCGGATGTCTCACGGCGTTTTGGTGGCCTGACCGGGGATCTCATTCTCCAAGCGCGGGAATGGCTCGCGTTTCGCACTGATGCGTCGTATAACGTCTACGATGGACGGTTCTCAAACGCGAACTCCGACCTTTCAGCCACGATTGCGCCGGTGACGCTGACAGCGGGGAGTCGCTTCAGCCGGACAAGCGGGCAGACCGACGTCAACTTCGTTCACGGGGAGATAAAAGCTCAGGTTCATCGAATGGTGGCGCTGCGCGGCTCGATTGATTACGATGTGAGGAGTGGCCAAGCAGTGGAGAGCCGGTTTGGGATCGATTTCCTTCAGCAGTGCTGGGCGATCTCGGTAGATGTGATCGAGCGTCATCAGAGCGAGAACCTCGTGAGGCTCTCGATCGACCTGCTGGGGATCGGAAGCATCGGCCGCAAACGATAATAATCGGGGCCAGGGGTCAGGGGCCTGGGGCTAGCTCGATCGGTCTTGCAGACCCCGGACCTCTAGCCCCTGGCCCCCGGAATACAAAATGAAAGTTCCTCAGATCGATCTCACACGGCAACACCTCGCGCTCAAAGAGGAGCTTCTCGCCGCGGTTGATCGCGTGCTCACCCGCGGGCGTTTCATCCTCGGCCCCGAAGGCGAGGCCCTGGAAGCTGAGATTTCGGCCATCGCTGGCGTCCGATACGGCATCGGTGTCGGGTCGGGCACCGACGCGATCCGGCTGGCCCTTCAAGCGATCGGGGTCGGACCCGGAGACGAGGTCGTCACGTCGGCCTTCTCGTTTGTCGCCTCGGCAACGCCGATCGCGCAGCTGGGGGCGCGCCCGGTCTTCGCGGATGTCGAGCGCGAGACGCTCACCGTGGATCCGGACGCGGTGGCCAGGGCGATCACCCCGAAGACCCGCGCGCTGATTCCGGTTCATCTGTTCGGTCATCCTGCCGAGATGGCCCGGCTCCAAGCTCTCGCCCGCAGTCACGGGATCGCCATCATCGAAGACGCCGCTCAAGCGATCGGGGCCAGTTACGACGGTCATCCGGTCGGGAGCTTGGGGGACCTCGGCTGTTTTTCCTTTTACCCGACGAAGAACCTTGGGGCGTGCGGGGACGCCGGAATGGTGGTGACCGATCGCGAGGAGCTGGCGTTGCAGGTGAGGCGGTTGCGCGATCATGGGGCGCGCGAGCGGTATCACCACATCGAAATCGGGTTAAACAGCCGGCTGGACGAGATCCAAGCCGCGATCCTTCGCGTCAAGCTCTGTCACTTCCCACACTGGACGGAAACCCGACGAAGGCTGGCTCAACGCTACTCCGAGCGCCTCGCTGGCTTGCCGCTCCGGCTTCCGGTTGAGCGACCACCAGGCCGCCACGTGTATCATCATTACACGGTGAGGACTCCTGAGCGGGACGCCCTGGCCAAAACGCTCGCGGATGCCGGGATCGGCACTGCGCTGCACTACCCGCACCCGCTGCCGTCCCAGCCGGTCTTCTCGCACCTTGGGGCGAGGCCCGAGGAGTACCCGGAGGCATGGGAGGCCTCTCGAGAAGTGCTCTCCCTACCGTGCTTCCCCGAGCTGACCGACGCGGAGATCGAGCGCGTGGTGTCGGTGATCAGTGAGTTCTTTGAGGGAGAAGTGAGAAGATGAGCGATATCAAAGACCAGCTCTTGAAGAAAATCGAGACGCGGCGCGCCACAATTGGCGTGATCGGCTTGGGATACGTGGGGCTCCCGTTGGCCGTCGCGTTCGGCGAAGCGGGATTCACGGTTATCGGCGTGGACACCGATCCCGGGCGCCTGGGTCGGATCCGCCAGGGGGAGAGTCCGGTCGAGGACGTCCCGAAGGAGCAGCTCGCCCCTCTGGTTCTCGGGAAGCGCTTCAGCGCGACCGATGATGCGAGAGCGCTGGCAGCGGCAGACGCCATTCTGATCGCAGTCCCAACTCCGCTCAGGAAGTCAAAGGACCCCGATGTCTCGCACATCGTGGCGGCGTCCAAAGAGGTGACCAAGGTGCTGCGGTCGGGACAGCTCATCATTCTGGAATCCACGACGTACCCGGGCACCACCGAGGAGATCCTGCTCCCGCAGATCGACCAAGGGCGCTTCCAGGTGGGCCGCGATGTCTTTCTGGCGTTTTCTCCCGAGCGCATTGATCCGGGAAATCAACGCTACAGCCTGCGGCAGATCCCCAAGCTGGTTGGGGGGGTGACGCCGCGATGCTCAGAGCTCGCTGCCGCGCTCTACCGGCAGATCATTGACCGGGTGATCCCGGTCTCAAGCCCCCGCGTGGCTGAGATGTCAAAGCTCTTCGAGAACATCTTCCGCAGCGTCAACATCGCGCTTGTGAACGAGCTGGCGATCATGTGCCGCCGGCTCGGGATCAGCGTGTGGGAAGTGATCGACTCAGCCGCGACCAAGCCGTTCGGGTTCCTGCCGTTCTACCCCGGACCGGGGATCGGCGGCCACTGCATCCCGGTGGACCCGTACTATCTCTCCTGGAAATCGAGGCTCGCCGGCTACGAGCCCCGGTTCATGGCGTTTGCGGATGAGATCAACCGGTCAATGCCGGGTTACGTCGTGGAGCTTTTGACCGATGCGCTCAACCATGATGGGAAGCCGGTGAAAGGGTCGTCAGTCCTCATCCTCGGCGTTGCGTACAAGCCGGGTGTCGGCGACGCGCGGGAGTCTCCCGCGATCGAGATCCTGAGTCTTCTCCTCTCAAAAGGCGCGCGGGTCAGCTATACCGATCCCTATGTGCCGACGCTGACTGTGCCGGAAAGCGAGTTCAAATCAGTCGAGTGGAGCACGATCGACTTCGGGAGGACTGACGCGGTCCTGCTCCTCACCGATCACCCTGGATTTGACTACGAGATCGTCTGCCGCTCCGCGCCGCTGGTGGTTGACACGCGAAATGCCACCCAACGGGTCAGAACCCCGAAGAGCCGAATCGTCACGTTGTAGCCGGCGGCTATCAGCGATCAGCATTCAGCCTGCTGTAACCAAGGTACGATGCTCCAATTCGGAGCTGATCGCTGATGGCTGACGGCTGAGTGCTTGAAATCCGATGAATCAATCTGAGGAAGCGATGCTGATCGAGGCGCGACCAAGCAGCGCGGCGCGATCGTTTCTGACAGCCGTGGGACGGTCGCTTCGTCCTCACCAGTGGGCCAAGAACCTTTTCGTCTTCGCCGGCGTTGTCTTCTCGCACAATCTGTTTACATCCCTCGCCTTCACCGCCACGGCGGCCTTTGTAATCTTCTGTGGACTCTCCGGCGCGATGTATCTCTTGAACGATCTCGCTGACTACGAAAAAGACCGGCTCCATCCAAGGAAACGGCACCGCCCGGTTGCATCTGGCCAGCTCTCCCGCCGGGGCGCTCTCGTCGTTGCGATCGGTCTCCTCGTGGCAGCGCTTGGATCAGCGTTTCTCCTCTCCTGGAAGTTCGGATGGGTGGCGGTCGCATACGCGGGCCTCCTCAGCCTGTACTCTGGTTGGCTGAAACATCTGCTCATCGTTGATGTGCTGACCGTGGCCATCGGATTTGTCCTCCGGGCCGTCGCGGGGGCGGTGGTGGTCGATGTGGAGATCTCGCCTTGGCTGCTGATCTGCACCGTTCTTCTTGCGCTCTTTCTGACACTCGGGAAGCGGCGCCATGAGCTCCTCTCGCTCTCGGGAGACGCTGAAAACCACCGCTCCACGCTCTCGGAGTACAGCCCCGCCTTTCTTGATCAGATGGTTGGGGTCGTGACCGCATCCACGGTGACGGCCTACGCCCTTTACACCATGGCCCCGGAAACATCCGGGAAGTTCCACACGCGCTGGCTGCCGATCACGCTGCCGTTCGTTCTGTACGGCGTCTTTCGCTACCTCTATCTGCTCTATCATCGCCAACTCGGCGGCAGCCCGTCGGAGCTGTTTCTGACTGACCGACCCTTGCTTCTGAACACGCTCCTCTGGGTTGTCGCCCTTGTGCTTCTGATTTACGGCCCCGCGTGGCTCGGATAACCCTCGTCGCTGTGTTAGAATAAGCTTCTAATTTCACTCGAAAAGAGCGTTTCCATGCGAGCGCAGGTTGCGGTGGTGAGAACGAAGCCTGAGACGGCGGTTGCCGACTATGGGCGGCTCATGCGTCTCGCAAAGTACGACCAACTGCTGTCCCGAGATCACGACCTCCTGATCAAGCTGAACCTCTCGTGGACGAAATACTTTCCCGCCTGCTCGACGCAGCCCTGGCAGCTCGAAGGGCTCTTGACGACGCTGATTGAGGACGGCTATTCGCGCGAGCGCCTCTTTCCGGTCGAGAACAGAACCGTTGTGACGGATCCACGAAAGGGCGCGCTCAACAACAAATGGATGCCGATCCTGGATCGCTTCCAGCTCCCCTTCATCCCTCTCCCCGAGGTGGAGTGGATCCGCTACGACTTTAAAAGCCCGCTCCTCAAATTGAACCAGATCTTTCCTGACGGGATCGAGATCCCGAAGATGTACGTCGGGAAGAGCGTTGTTCATCTTCCAACGGTAAAAGTCCATGGACATGCCGTGACCACCGGTGCGATCAAGAATAGTTTTGGCGGATTGCTCAAAGAGGTCCGCCACTATGCGCACGAGTTCATGCACGAGGTCTTGGTGGACCTGATGTCTATGCAGAGTGAACTGCACCCCGGCGTCTTCGCGGTGATGGACGGCACGGTGATGGGCGACGGCGCGGGGCCCAGGACAATGGTTCCCCGCGTGGGGAATCTCATCCTCGCCTCAGCGGACCAGGTGGCCATCGACGCGATCGCTGCGACGCTGATGGGGTACGACCCTCTGGGCATCCCGTATCTCAGGATGTGCCATGAGCGCGAGCTTGGCGTGGCTGACCCGAGGGAAATTGAGGTCATCGGTGACAGCATTGCGGGGGTGAACTTCCATTTTCAAACCCGCCGAAGCCTCGTGATCTGGGGCGATCAGTTGATCCGAAAAGGGCCGCTTCGCCCGCTCAAGAAGCTGCTGCTCCACTCGCCGCTGGTGGTGTGGGCGCCGTTCGCGTCCAACGTCTATCACGACGTCGTCTGGTATCCGACCATTGGCCGATCAAGAATCCGCGCGTTCTCCCGGACCGGGTGGGGCCGCCTCTTCGCTAGATACCCGGGTGGTGAAGCGTGAAGTGTGAAGCGTGAAGCGAAGGAGAAACGCACGGTGGCACGGCAAGGTCCCTTAACCCTTATGGCGCTTCACGTTTCACTCTTCACGTGTAGCATATGAGTGAGACCGTTCGCGTTCGCTTTGCACCAAGCCCGACCGGACATCTGCACGTGGGCGGCGCGCGCACCGCGCTCTTCAACTGGCTCTTCGCCCGCCATCACGGCGGTCTGTTCATTCTGCGGATCGAGGACACGGACCGGTCGCGCTCGACCGAGGAGTATATCGAGCGAATCATCGACGCGATGCGCTGGCTTGGCCTCGATTGGGACGAGGGGCCGTATCGGCAGACTGACCGTTTCGAGATCTACAAGACCCATGCCGAGCAGCTCCTCGCCGAAGGGAAAGCCTACCGGTGCGATTGCCTCCCTGAGGAGCTGGAGACCAGGCGGAAGGCGGCTCAAGGGCGGGGGGAGACCTTCCGATATGACGGCCGCTGCCGGACCCGCACGGTCCCCGGCGATCATCTCCACGTGCTCCGCCTTCTCGTCCCCGACGAGGGGCAGACGATCGTCCGCGATCTGATCCACGGGGAGGTGGCGTTCGATCACACCCAGCTCGACGATTGGGTCCTCGTTCGTTCTGACGGGAGTCCGACTTACAACTTCTGCGTGGTGGTTGACGATGTGACCATGAAGATC
>DATEAO010000344.1:0-6609 GCA_035288345.1 Candidatus Methylomirabilota bacterium
TAGGTCGCAAGGATGCCCTCATCAAGTCCTCCGGTTTCCGGATCAGTCCCACCGAGGTCGAAGAGGTGCTTTTCGAGAGCGGAAAGCTTCGAGAAGCCGCGGTCATCGGAGTGCCGGATGAGGTGCTGGGTCAGACCATCAAGGCATTCGTTGTCCCGCGGGACGGCGTCTCGATCGATCCTGAGGCACTGATCGCGTTCTCGGCGGAAAAGATGCCGCGTCACATGATCCCGAAGGCGGTGGAGATCCTGGATACGCTCCCCAAGACGACCAGCGGGAAAGTGGACTATCCGGCGCTCCGGCGTCGCGAAGGGCTGGCGAGGTGAAATTAGCCCGAGCGTTGATCGCGCGCTATTTCGGCTCGTCCGGTGACGAGCTCCAGGTCGGTGGCGTACCGGTTAGCGAGATCGCCTCCTCCCATCAGACTCCGCTGTTCCTCTACGACGCCCACGTCCTGGACAAGAAATGGGACCGGCTGAGAACCAGCTTGCCGGTGGAGTTCGATCTCTTCTACTCGGTCAAGGCCAACCCCAATCCGTTCATTTTGAGGCATTTTCTCGACAAGGGAAGCGGCCTCGAAGTTGCGTCTGGGGGCGAGTTCCAACTGGCCCTCCAGGCGGGGTGTCCGCCGGAAAGGATCCTCTTTGCCGGGCCAGGAAAAACCGAAGCCGAGCTGGAGTTGGTTCTCGAACGGCGTATCGGAGAAATTCACATCGAGTCGCTTCGGGAGGCGGAGCGTGTGGCCAAACTGTCTCGACGGCTCGGAGTGGAAGCTCGAGTCGCCATTCGCGTCAACCCCGGAGAGTCCCAAGGAGGGGCCATGCGCATGGGCGGCAAGCCGGCGCCCTTCGGAGTGGACGAGGAGAGCTTGGATGGGGTGCTCGACCGCCTGGCCTCCGAACCCTCCGTTCGGGTGCAGGGAATCCACCTGTTCATGGGAACCCAGATCTTGGATTACCAGGTGCTGCTCTCCCAATACAGGAAAGGGCTGGACATCGCTCGGCGTGTTGGTCCGAGACTCGCGCATCCGTTGCACACCATCGACTTCGGCGGCGGTCTCGGCATTCCTTACTTCGAGAACGATCCCGAGCTGGACGTAGAGAGCCTGGGCAAGGAGCTGCACGCATGGATGGACGAGGTCAGAACGGAGCCGGTGTTCCAGGGCGCTCGGTTCTTGGTGGAGCCGGGCCGGTTTCTGGTGGGCGAGGCCGGCATCTACCTAACGCGAGTCAATGACGTCAAGGTCTCCCGCGGAAAAAAGTTTCTGGTACTGGACGGAGGAATGAATCACCACCTGGCTGCTTCCGGAAATCTAGGCCAGGTGATCAAGCGCAATTTTCCAGTTGCTCTCTTGAGCAAACTGGACCGGCAGCCGGAAGAGACAGTCGACCTGGTAGGACCGCTCTGCACGCCGCTCGACGTCCTCGCTAGAGACGTCCTGCTGCCGGAGGCCGAGGTGGGGGACCTGCTCGGTGTCTTTCAGTCTGGCGCCTACGCGCGAGCCGCCAGCCCGTTAGGGTTCCTCAGCCATCCCACTCCGGCCGAGGTTCTGGTCTCTAACGGCAAGCAGAGCTTGATCCGGCGGCGGGGGTCCTACCACGACCTGACAAGCGATGTGCCAGGGGATTTCGCAGAACCTTGAAGCAGCGCTCGTGATACGCGGTAGTCCCTTTAAAGACCACGCCTGGAATCACAGTTGCTCTAGGTACTCTTCGAGAGGACGAGGTTAGCGATGTCCGGAAGGGTGTTTAGATGCTCCGCATCCACCTCGTGCGCTTCAAGCTGAAAGGAATACTGTTCCTCAAGAAACGCCACCAGCTTCAACGTCGCGAGCGAATCGAGAATGCCGCTGGTAACCAGCGCGGTGGAGTCAGTTAGCGCCTCGGGGCTCTCCCCCGGGAGAAACTCGCGAAGAATATAACGCTTTACCGTGTCCTTGATGTCGTCCGAATCCATTTTTGCACTCCTCCGATTCAGGAACGATATCTTAACAGAGCTATTCTGGCCGAACAGCCGCCTGAGAGAAAAAGATCTCGTGCCTCTCCCGCAGCTCCTGATGGAGGGCCGCAGCGACAAGTTGATGTCCCTGAGCATTGGGGTGTTCATCCCACTCGGCCAGGCGAATTGCGTCTATATCGTGCTGGCGGTAGACATCCTCGAGATTTATGACGATGAAACCCGCGTCTTCCGCAAGCTGTACTGCAGGAGCCGTCTCTTCTTCCCACGGGCCTTCATTTACCTGCGGCAGGAAGACCCAAACCGGCAGAACACCCTGCTCCCGGCAGATCTTTACGAGACTGTGGTAGAGCCAGGAAGTGATCTCGCTGCGGAAGGGAGTCAGGCGTCGAATCGCATCGGTCTCTGACGTTTTCGCTTCGATTCCCGCTTTATAAACTATTTGCCTAAGGTGATCGTAAGGGACAGCGATTTCTTTTCGAGTTACGTCCGCCAGATAGAACGCCGCCCGGGACAGCTCGCGGCCGGTGGCTACATAGAAAACGGCGTTGGGCTCGAAAGAAAGGGCTTTGTCAAGAACCGGGAGTTGTTGGAGCGGATAGTAACCCTGGACGGCGAAGTTCAGGATTTCGTATTTGGTGTAAGGCTCTTCCGCCAGCTCAAGTTGAAGTCTCTCTTCGAGGAGTGACTCGAATGTTTCGTCATCCCCAACACCCCATCCCATCACCGAGGACGCGCCCAGGGCGGCGATTCGATACGTGCCCGGCGCGGGTCGCCTTTCATAGTCCTGGTCCCGCATGCCCCACCGATTGGTGCTAATCGTGCCGAAGCGCGTCGCGGATCTCATTGAGGGAACCATCTCCTGTTGGAGAAAGTCGCCGGTGAAGCGTGTTAGCCCCGCCCCTTGAACGTCCAGCCATTCCACAGGCCGATTCATGTAGACCTCCCATAGCTCGCTGTTGAAGCGGTTCACCTGAGTTAGGTCTTCGTAATAGCCTCTCTCCAGAGCCGCAACGTCCAGTCGGCTGAGCTTGTCGGAGCGAAGCGAGAGGACCATATTGGCGGCGGTCGGGCCTAGTCGAGTGTACACGGCCGGAATCCCGATGGACGCAAGAAGCAACAGCAAGATCCACGTCACCGCTGTCGATCGGCGCAACAGAAGTTTTCTCTTTCCCTTGTCGGGACTCACGCTATCGCTGCCATCGGAGCTGGCGGCACCCAAAACTGCGACAGCAACGAGGAATGCCGGCACGACGGCAACGCCCGCGGCGGAGAACTCCGCCGGGCCGAGCGCAGTCCAGAGCGAAAGCCAGGACGAGAAAGATTCGCTAGTCCAAAGCGACCACAAGACCACAATGACGCTGAAAGTCCCCACGGTTTGGAGAGCGCGATCCGTGAAGTCGCGAACCGTCCACGAGGATTTTTCCAGGGTCCTCTTCCTTCCCCACTTCAGCTCATAGAGAGAATTCACTGTGACCAGCAGGGCCAACGCGCCCCAGAACATGACATCCTGCCAGACCAGCAAGAAGGACCCGCGCAGCCAGAACCATTGGTAGGAGTGCAAGAACCAGGTTACCGCGAAGACAAATAGGGTCGAAAGCACCAGAGCCTTGGTGTTGCCGTAGCCGCGAAGCTTGAAGTAGGCCGGGTAGTAGAACACTTTCATCATGAAATCCTTCCAGTAGATGTTGATGCGTCGCCAGAAATCCGTGAAACTGGAAGAGAGACAGTAGAAGTAATTCGTCCTCGGCAAGTTGAAGCCAAACAAGTGCAACATCCCCACGATCAGGTGAAACTGTCCCGATACTTTCAAATAGAGAAGAAAGTTCGATACCAGATAACGCGTCAGATCGGCCGGGTTCACGACCTCGGCAGGAGCCAATACCGCGTAGTAGTAGATGAAACGATAGGAAATGAGATGGGTAACCCCTCGGACCATCGCATCTACGCCCTTCTGATAGATTCGATACCGATCTTCGTCGAAATAGTTACGCCGGAAAGTCTTGTAATCGACGACCGGGAAGAGAGGAAAGCAGACGTTGGGGAGGAGAAAGAAATACGCGGCGCTTCTCCAGCCCGACACCGGAGCCTTTTCGTACCGAAGATCGTAGAGGTAGGTGATGAGACGGAACATGAACATGGAGCCTAAAATGGGCCAGATGACGGGCGACCAGGGTGCGTCGAGCCAACCTCCGCGCTGGAAGCCGAGCAGGAACCCGGTCGCCAGAAGCAACGCTATCCGGACTCTGAAACTCACTGGCAGATGACAGACTCCAATCAGGGCGAGCCCAAGAGCGATTAGCCAGACGCCGCTCTCCATCCCGAAGACCATGGCCACCCCAGCCAGCGAGAGGAGAACGAAAAAGGGTAAGCGGTAAGACAGGGGCAGAAAATGGTGCACGGTGAAACCGGCGAAAGCGAGAAGGGCGATTCTCAGAAACGCGCTGCTCTCGACTTGAAACTGTCGCAGAACAAGTGTTAGCAGCCCGAGCTGAACGACTATGAAGAGGAATTTGGCAAGCCCGAGTATTTCCACGCCGTCCTTGCCAGGCGTCCCCACAACGCTTCCGGGCGTGATCTCGTTGGTGACGGAGTGAGCAGAGCCCATCATTAGACTCGAACGCGAAATCGGTTACAAACCAAGCCAGCGCGCGATGATATTGCGCTGGATTTCAGACGTGCCCGAGTAGAGCGTGCTGCCCACCGCATCCCTCAGGACCCGTTCTACGTGGTAGTCGGTCATGAAACCATAGCCACCTAGTACCTGTATCGTGTCCAGAGCCGTTCGAACCAGCGACTCACTCACGAACAATTTCGTCATGGAGGCGTCCAAGGAAGATTCCCGTGTCCGGTCCAAGCGCCAGGCGCTGTAGTAGGTGAGCAGACGAGATGCCTCGAGCCGGACCTTGATGTCCGCTATCCGGTGGGAAACGGCCTGGAACTTGCCGATGGCCTGACCGAACTGTTTTCGGGTCCGGGCGTACTCGATCGCCTGCTCCAGGAGGCGCTCCATCGTGCCTACGTGACTGGCCACCAGACAAATGCGCTCCCATTCCATGGACTGCGAAAAAATGCCGCCACCGGCACCGACGCCGCCGAGGACCGCACTGGCGGGGAGAAAAACCTCTTCGAGCACCAGCTCGCCGATGGGACAGGTTCTCAGGCCCAGTTTGTCGAATTTCTGACCGCTGGAAAACCCCGGCGTGCCCTTCTCTATCAGGAATGCCGTGACGCCGCCCAGGTAACCTTTGTCAGGATCGGTCACCGCGTACACGACAGCCAGATCCGCGATGGGGCCATTGGAACTGAAGGTCTTCGTGCCGTTCAATCGAAAGCCGTCGCCGTCTCGGACGGCCCGGGTGGACATGGCAAAGGCATCCGAGCCTGTTCCTGGCTCCGTCATGCCGTTGACTGCGATCAAACTTCCGTTCGACAGACCAGGAAGGTACTTTCTTTTTTGGTCTTCATTCCCATGCTTCCAGATGGGCACAACGCAGGCGAGCAAATGCGCGCAGATCGAAAAGACCAGTCCCCCGTCCTGGCAGCCGTAGCCGAGCGCCTCCAAGGCAATGGCAACCGAGAGCGGATCTAGGCCGACTCCACCGTACTCCTCCGGGACGGGAAGACCCTGAAGTCCCATCTCGCCGCATTTCAGCCACAACTCATGGGGAAAGACCTGCTCCCGATCCCGCTCCAACACGCCGCCGTTCAACTCCCTTTGGGCAAAGCGAGCGATGTTGTCGCGGAGCAGCCGTTGATCTTCCGTCAGCGCAAAATCCATCAATCCAGTTCCTTTAACTTCTGGTAGTCAATCTTGTCGGTGGAGGTTTTCGGAAGAGCAGACAAGAACGAGAAACGATCCGGAATCATGTAGGAAGGCAGGTTTTCGGCACAGAACTGCTTCAACGCAATCAACGAGGGACGGCTAGCGTCCGACCAGCCCAAGAAGGCCTTGATCTGAACACCGCTGTCTTCGTCGGGAGACGCAATGACGGCAGCTTCCGCGATCGATGGGTGACGATAGAGTGCCGCCTCGATCTCGCCGAGCTCGACGCGGTACCCTCTGCGCTTCACCATGCGATCCCGCCGACCAATGAAGACGTAATTCCCGTCGTCTCTTTCCCGGACGATGTCACCTGTCCTGTACCACCGCGTACCGGAGTCGTCGGTGAAGAAGGCTCGCCGGTTTTGCTCCTCCAGGTTCCAGTAGCCGAGCATGACCGACCCTCCGCTGACGTACAGTTCACCCTCCTGTCCGGGTGGAACGTCCGTGTCATGCTCATCCATAACTTTCGCTCGATCGCCGGAGCACGCTTTCCCGATCGGGAAAGCTTCTAGATGATCGCCCTCTAGCTCACCGGGGACCTCGTAGTACGTGCAGACGTTGGTCTCCGTCGGTCCATACAGATTGAAATACCGTGGGTGTGGCCAGAAAGACTTGAGCGCCCCGAATTGCTTCGGTGGAAACACCTCCCCGGCAAAGATAACCAGGCGCAATTTCGAAAAGTCATGCTGCTGGATGTTCCCATACTCCACCAGCAGTCGTAGGATCGAAGGAGTCGAGTACCAGACAGAGATGTTCCGCTCTGCGATCAGCGGTGCCAGCTTCTTGGGCTGCTTTCCCAACTCTTCTCCAATCAGAAGCAGTGTCGC
>DATEAO010000345.1:0-11250 GCA_035288345.1 Candidatus Methylomirabilota bacterium
AGTCTTCTGGCCTGGGTTCGCGCTCGCAAACCGGAGACTGGCGAGGAATGAGGGGGGGGAAGCGATTTCCATTTAACATGCGGAATCCTGAAGCAGCCGCTTCAAGATGAAAACATCCACTAACCATTTCACCAAGAGGAGATGACACGATGAACGTGAAGAGAAGGTGCCTGTGGTTCCTGTTGTTCACGTCGCTGGCGATGGGGATCGGTGTGAGCCCCGCAGTGGGGCAGGACGCTGTCGTCTACGAAGTGACTGAATCGATGAAGCTGACAGAACGAGGTGATTTCACCGGGCGATCGGCCACCGCCGTGCTATTCGGCTGGGTGAACGCCGGGACGTCTGTTTGCCCGCAGTGGCTGGCTTCCGCGTTGGGGCTCACACGGTGTGGGGTCACTGTCGTGGCGAAGGACACGGTCAATCTCGCGACCGGTAAGGGCCCTGCCAGCGGCAATTTCGACGTGGTGATCCAGGGGGACAACCTGGTGGACGGCGAGGAGCTGGTGATCGTGCGCGGCTCGTTCTGGGGCCGAGTCGATCTCTCCCCTGTTGTGCTCGGTCCTGATGGCCTCCCGAAGAGCGGTGATGAACTCCCGCTGGGGGCGCTTCGCGGCAGATGGTGGGCCAGGGGGGTGCTTGGCGGCCCTCTCGCTGATGTGAGTATGGGCGGGACACTCAGGGGGACCTTCAGGCTGCCGTTCGCGTTCGCGTCGAACCAGCCGCTCTACATGCTGGACCCGTCCAAGTACCCCGGCGATGGTTTTGCCGTGCCGGTTCATCTCTACGAGCACTCGCTCGGCGTGCCGACGGTCAGGCTGGAGCTGTACCTGGCCGATGATTGAACCGCAGGTGAGGGGTGCTGCGGTTCAGCCGGAGATTAGTGAGGGAAGGTCAGTTCAGCCGGACCGCGGCTGGACAAGCCTCCGGATCAACGGCCCTCTCACGGCCTCGACGGCCGCCGAACTCCGCGAAACGCTGCGCCGGCACGCTCAGGCGGGCGGCGCGCGTCTTCTGCTGGATCTTCGGTGTGTCTCGGCGATCGATCTCTACGGGGTTGCCGCCCTCGTGTTTGGCTTGAGGACGATCGAGGCCCAGCGGGGCGGCATGAGACTCGTGATGAACGACCTGGTCGCTCGCGCCTTGAAGAAGTCTGAGACTCTTTGCGCGTTTTCCACCTGCCGGGACCAATGAACGTCCTAGAGATCGAGCCAAGGCTGCTTGAGGCTCCGCCCCGCCCGGGACCGGCCCTCTCCGGCGAGGGGGTGGTGATCGCCCGCACCCATCACGTCACGCTTCGCACGCTGGCGCGAGATGACCTCGGCCACCTTTCGACTTGGGCCGATGATCCCTTTCTCGAGCAGATGGTGGGCAGCGAGCTGCTCCACAGCTATAGGCATGTCTACAGGAAGGACCCGTCCTTTTACGAGGCCTGCCTCTACGACCCGACCCAGATGGTGCTCATCATCATGGCGAATCGCGGATGGACAAACCCTGTGGGGCTCGTGCGGCTCTTTAATATCCACTTGCTCGAAGGGTACGCGTTTCTTGAAACCATGGTCACTGAACGGCGGGCGCTCCGAAAAGGATTTGGCGTGCAGGCCGGCAAGCTGATCTCGGCCTATGGCATGGATGTGCTCGGGCTGAGACGGATCGAAGCCAAGGTGTACGAATATAACCTGTTGAGCCAGAACGCCCTGAAGCGGCACGGCTTTCGCCAGGAAGGTGTCCTGCGCAAAGCCGGCTTCCAGGCGGGCCACTACTGGGATGTCATCGTCTTTGGGCTCCTCAAGGAAGAGCTCGAGGCGCAGCGGCAAAAGGAGCGGTTCACCTACGCGACCGGGGACGCGGAGCTCGGCGATGAGTCTGCATAACCTCGTTCCTCTGATCGCGTTTCTGCTGAACCTCTCGCTGGCCGGCATCTCACTTGTCTGGAACGCTGGGAGCCGACTCAACAGGGTCTTTGCGTATTTCATCTCCGGCCTGGCGGTCTGGAATCTCGGCGTCTTTATGCTGAGGCGGAGCCCGGACGAAGGCGCCGCGTTCTTCTGGGAAGTGTTCATCCACATCGGGGTGATCGCGATCCCCGCCTTTTATTACCACTTCGTCCTGATCTTCCTCGATAGCACCATCCGGCATCGTCGCTCGCTGCTCGGCGTGTACGCCATCTCGCTCCTCTTCGTCGCCGTCAACGTCAGCGGGTCGTCCCTGTTGATGGACGGGGTCAAGCGCACATACTGGGGGTGGGCGCCGGCGACCGGACCGCTCTACCTCCCCTTCTTCCTCTTCTTCAATGCGGTGCTGATCTCGGGCATCTATCAGCTCGTGCGGGGATACCGAGCGATCGACTCCAGTTTTCGCCGAAACCGCACCCTGCTCATCCTGCTCGGCTCATTCGTCTGCATTTCTGGGGGCACTGTGGACTTCCTCCGCTTCATTCTGGCCCGCTTCTTCCCGGCGGTGGACCAGTTTTACCCGGTCGGGATCCCGGCGAACATGGTCTTCGCCCTGATGCTCGGGGTCTCCATCGTCAGGTACCGGCTCTTCGACGTGAGCGCGGCGGTCAAGAAAGCGGCGATCTATACGTTGATGTACGCCGTGTTCACCTCGTTCCTGGTGGTGGCGACTCGAACCATGGAGCGGTATTTCAACTGGGAAGAGACGGACCTGCTCTGGGTGATCGTGCCCGTTGGCTTCCTGAGCGCGCTCTGTCTCGGCCGTTTGGAGGGGCTGGTCGAGCGCGTGATCATCAGCAAGCGCCGGGGGTGCTACGAGACGCTCCTGGCCTTGAGCAAGCGCATGAGCACGATCCTCAATCTCGGCACGCTCGTGGAGACCCTCGTCGAGGGCGTGGCCCGAGGCATTCCCGTGACTCACTGCGTCCTGTTGATCTACGACAAGGCGACGAACTCGTATGTGCCCTGTCGGGAGGAGAGCTGCATCGAAGAGCCCCTGCACACGCGCGAGCTCCCGGCGGGGAGCGCGGTTGTGCAGTGGCTCACGCGGGCCGACGAGCTGCTGGTCAAGGAAGAGGTGAAGCTGAACCCCGCGATCGCCGAGTACTTCGAGGCGTCGGAAGGGGAGCTCGAAACGATTCACGCGTCGCTGATCCTCCCGCTCAAGATCGAGAACCGGCTGATCGGCATCGTGTTGCTCGGCGAGAAGCTCTCCGGAGAGATCTTCGACGGCCCTGAGCTCGAAGTGCTCCGCGTGCTGGCCAACCAGGCGGCCATCTCGATCGAAAACGCGCGCCTGTACGAGGAGCTGGGCGGCACGAACGCCCGTCTGGTGCAGGCGAACCGGCTCAAATCGCAGTTCCTGGCCAGCATGTCGCACGAGCTGCGCACCCCGCTCAACTCGATCATCGGCTTCTCAAAAGTGATCCTCAACCAAGCCGACGGCGGTTTGAGTGAACCGCAGAAGACATACATCCGCTCCGTCCACAACAGCGGGACGCACCTCCTCGAGCTCATCAACAGCGTGCTCGACATCTCGCGGATCGAAGCGGGGAAGTCCGACCTGCGCGCGGAGCCGTTCGATCTTCACGAGCTGGTGGAGGAGTGCATCGAGTCTTCCATGCCGCTCGTCAGGGCAAAGCCGGTCAAGCTCCAGCAGGAAGTGCCCATCGAATTCCCTCCGCTCTGCGCCGACCGTACGAAGGTGAAGCAGATTCTTCTGAATTTGCTCTCCAATGCCATCAAATTCACCAACGCGGGTTGCATCGTCGTCCGCGTCCAGCAGGAGGGAGAGATCACCCACGTCAGCGTCGCCGATTCGGGGATCGGGATCCGCTCGGAAGACCTGCCGCGACTGTTCGAGCCGTTCGGACGCCTCGAGAGCCCTCTCGCCCGGGAAACCGGCGGCACGGGGCTTGGACTCGCCATCAGTAAGAAGTTCGTGGAGCTGCATAAAGGCTCCATCTGGGTCGAAAGCCGCGAGCAACACGGCTCGACATTCCACTTCACGCTGCCGCTCGTGCCGGCGGGGGCGGGGAGCGTCTCCAATGACTGAGCGCGCACCCTCTGGAAAGAAACCGCTCAAGATCCTCCACATCGAGGATAGTCCTGAAAACCGGATGCTCGTGCGCGCGGTGTTGGGGGCTGAGGGGTACGCGCTCGTCGAGGCCGAGGACGGGCTCGCAGGGATTGAGGCAGCGATCCGCGAGGAACCGGCCCTCATCCTGCTCGACATCAATCTCCCCGGTGTGGACGGCTATGAGGTCGCCGGGATCATCAAATCGTTCCCCACCCTCGCCCTGACACCGGTGATCGCCGTGACGGCGTACGCGATGGAAGGGGACCGGCAGCGGATCCTGACCGCGGGATGCGATGGCTACATCCAGAAGCCGATTGATGTGGACGTGTTCCCCCGTCAGGTGGCGGAGTTCCTCCAGGGGAAGCGTGAGCAAATCGAAGAGCGCGAAGAGGGGTTTTACCTCCGCGAGCTGAACCAGCGGCTGGTCTACCGTCTGCTGAACCAGGTCGAAGAGTTGAAACGCGTGAACCGGCATTTTGTCCGCCGCGCAGGCCAGCTTGAGGCCCTTCACCTCGCGGTCCAGGAGATCACATCGGAAGGTGATGTTCGGAGTCTGCTCGAACGCCTTCTCCCTGACATCTCGCGCGCGCTTGGCACCAGGAGTCTGACGGTTGAGCTGAGTGATCCGCCCGGCGTTCGGGTGGGATTCGGCGCCGGCGATGCCGCGCGCGAAGCCGAAGGGTTGGCGGGGACTGCCCTGAAGCAGCCGGACGATTGGAGCGAGGTGGAGTGGACGCTTCCTCTCAGCGTGCGCGATCGTCAGATTGGAGTCATGATCGCGCGACAGGTGATTCCGGCAGGGGCCAAGACCGATGAGGAGCAGCTCCTGAAGATCGTCGCCAACCACGTGGCGCTGGCCATCGAGAACTCGCGCCTCTATGAGGGGGTGCAGCACCAGATGGCGGAGTTGAAGCGGGCCCAGTCTCAGCTGGTCCAGTCGGCGAAGCTGGCCGCCATCGGCGAGCTCACCGCTAACATCGCGCACGAGATCAACAATCCCCTGACCACCGTGCTCGGTTTCGCCTCGCTGCTGGCCCAGCGAGTCAAGCCCGGGTATCCGATGCGCGAGGAGTTGGACCTGATTCAACAGGAAGCGATTCGCGCGCGCGACATCGTGCGGGACCTGCTTGACTTCAGCCGCCAACGCGAGTTCTTCCCCGAACCAGCGGATCTCAACGACGTGCTACGGCACACGGTCGGGATGATCCGCCGCCAGGCCGTCGTGGCCAACATCACCATCGAAGAGCACTACGCGGACGACCTGCCGATGGTCGAAGTCGATGAGTCGCGAATGAAGCAGGTCTTCCTCAACATCATCAACAACGCGATCTACGCCATGCCCGATGGCGGCACGCTCACGGTGCGCACACTCGCCGGAGAGGAGCTCGCGCAGGTGGAGTTCACCGACACCGGGATCGGCATTGCGCCGGAGCACATTGATCGGATTTTTGATCCGTTCTTCACGACCAAGCCCGAGGTCAGCGGGACTGGGCTCGGGCTTTCGGTGAGCCTCGGGATCGTACAGCGCCACAGGGGGACTGTTGAAGTGAAAAGCGAGGTCAGGAGGGGAACCACCTTTCTCATCACCGTCCCGATGCAGGTCGCGGAGGCCCTCGCGCACGACCGAGTCGCTCCGGCACAGCAACAGCCGCTGGCGGAGCTCGGCGCGGGCGACTTGTGGGCCACCACCCATCTTCCGGTCCCGGAACTCCTGTAGCTTCTCCACCGCGCTGATCGCCACGCCACGAGGACACCCCTGCTACTCGGTGACCTCCAGGGCGCCAACCATCCCCTGTTCCTCATGGCTCTTGAAGAATAAGAGCTTCTTGTCGCAAAGAAACTTGAGTGTCCCCACTCGCCGCGGCGTGAACAAGATCGAGACCGTCTCGCCCGCCCGCAGCTCGCTCTTGATCTGAAATCCTGCGTCCGGCGCCGTGAGGACAAAGTTGTGCGGTATGAACCGGGCGACGCTCCTGAGAATAAATTCCACCGGAATGTCCCGCTTCACGACGATCCGATCTGGACTGAACGAGTAGCTGTCGACCGTGACTTCAAGCCTCTGAACCCCGTCGCTCGAGAGAGGCACACGCACTCCTTCGGCGGCGGCGCCGGTCGGGCTTAGGGTCGCCACCAACACACACAGACTGACGCAGGCCGTCTTGAATCGCTTCATCTCATCCCTCTCGCTCCAAGTCCGTCGCGTCAACCGCGCCGCGGAGACTTGCCCTTTCCTGAAACGCCAGGCTGGCCGAGTGCGCTGAGGAAGTCGCGTACTGACGCTGCCACTACCTGGGGGTGTTCGAGCAGCAGCAGGTGGCTTCCGCCGGCAATTTCGCTGACGTGACACCGGGGGAGCGCGCTGCGAAGAGTGGCGAGGCCCTCAGGAGAGCTGACCGTACTCAGCGCTCCGCGAAGGACCAGCGTTGGACAGGCGATGTAGGGCAGCTCGGCCCGAACATCGCCCGGCTCCCAGGTCGCATAGGTCGCTGGGTCGAGCTTCATGCGCCAGCCGCCGTCGGCCGGACAGAGTCCCTCTCCGACAAACGATCGGAGCCGGTCGTCTGGGATGTCTGGGTAGATCCGGCGAAAGCCGCGCAGGGCATCCTCGACAGTCGGAAACACGCGACCCACCGATGTCGCGCCCTGATGGAAGTACTCCACCTGCCAGCGAGGCACAAGCGGATCGATATCAACCCAGACGAACGCGAGTGGCGGCGGGACAGACCTGTCAGTTCGAGTCTCCGCAATCCATCGCGCCGAAGCCAGCGCGCCGGCCGAGTGAGCAAGCACAGCATAGGGTCCACGCACCAGTGCGCCGGCCACCCGCGCGAGATCCGCCGCATGGTGCTCGGGATTATACGCTGGTGGAGTGACGCGCTCGCTTTCGCCGTGTCCGCGCATGTCCAGCAGCACGCACCGAAACTCGTCGAGCTCGCATGCGACAGGGCGCCAGATCCCACGGTGGCTGCTGTTGCCATGCAGGCAGAGCAACGTCAGCGAGTCCGCCGTCCTTTCCTTCCTGGGTCCCACCACCTCGTACGCGAGCATCGGCCCGGCGCCCCGCACACGCAAGGGCTCGCGATCTACGCGCTCATCCGGCATCAGGCCCTAATGTGCTCGAGAGAGTGGAAAAGCTTCCAGGACACTGTAGCGGGCGCCCTTTGGAGAGAGTTCGGAGCGCATCAGATGAATCGCTGAAACCGCGAGCCGGCCGAAGACGCGAGCGCACCCTTCGGTAAAAGCGGAGCGAAGCGGCTCAAACCCTCGCGGATCCTTCAGCCGGCCGATGGTGAGATGAGGAGAAAACGGCCGCTCCTCTCGGGGAACACCCTGGCGATGAAGTGACTCCTCAACCTTTTGGGCGAGCACGATCGCCGCGTCAGCGCCGTCGCTCGCGCCCACCCACAACACGCGGGGGCGTCGAAGATCCGGAAAGCCCCCAAGGCCGACGAGCGAAAGCTCAAACGGTGCGACACCGGTTGTGGCTTCAGCAAGACCGCCCTGCACTCGGTCGAGCTGTTCATCCGATTGGTTCCCCAGGAATTTCAGAGTGAAGTGAAGGTTGTCAGGCTTCACCCACCCCACAGAGCGTCCAGACGGACGGAGGGAATCAATTAGGGATGCGACGGCCTCTCGGATCTCATCAGAAAGAAGAATCGCTACAAACGATCGAATCTTCTCCATGGCGCTACACTGTCAATGCTTTGGAGCTAGAAGAGCAGGTGAGGTGAAGGAATAGCAGCTAAGAAGGGCGTAGACCCAGACGCTCTTCGACAGTGGTCAAACGCTGGTTAAGGTTGTCAATCTGATGTTGGAGATCCGCGTGTGAGAAACGGATCACGGCTTATGTCTCGCGAAACTCACGGCGCGTTTCTTCCTGAAATTGGTTGAAACGCCGTTCAAATGTTTCGTCAAGATTGCTCACTCCCTCCGTCACGAGCTGAATCTTGCCATCCAGGTCTTCCCCAACGACGCCAATATACCGCTTGGCATCGTCGAAACGCTGTTGGAAGCGCTGGTCAGCCTCCTCAAACAACTGCTGAGAGAGATGCTTTGACTCGTCGAAGCGCCGATCCAGGTATTCGATCAACTCCTTGTCCATGCCAACCTCCAGGCCCTGGACTCTACCGTAACCATGTCTTCAAAGTCAATCCGCTGATTACGGCGCGGGCGCCCGGCCCTTGACGCTGTCGGCGTCAAGGGCACGCCCGCGCCTGTTGTTTCACCTCACGCTTCATTTTTCATTCTTCACGTTCTTCAGATGGCGCCTGAGCATCTCAAGCGCCATTTGTGTGGAGCGCCACTTGATCGTTTGGCGGTCCCCTCGGAAGCGGAAACGTTTGGCGTCGGTTCCCTCAGGTGACGCGAGAGCGACGAAGACAGTCCCCACCGGCTTGGTCGGCGTGCCGCCATCCGGGCCGGCGATCCCCGTAATCGCGACGCCCAGCGATGCCTTGCTCATCTTCCGAATTCCGCGCGCCATGGCTTCGGCCACTGGCGCGCTCACGGCGCCGTGCCGGCGAAGCAACTCTGCCGGAACACCGAGCAGCTCCTCCTTCGCCTGGTTCGAGTAGGCGATCACGCCGCGCTCGAAGTAGGTGGAGCTTCCCGGCACGTTCGTGAGCCGATGAGCCATGAGGCCACCGGTGCAGGATTCGGCCACGCTCAGCGTGAGCTGCTGGTCCTTGAGGAGCCGCGCGACCGCCTCTTCGAGAATTTCTTCGTCCCTTCCATACACGGAATCGCCGACCCGCCCGACGATCTTCGCCTCACCGTCCGCCAGCGCGGATTCAGCCGCAGATCGAGTTGGCCCTCTGGCCTGGAGCTGGATCAGGACGTCGCCGTCTTCGGCAACGCAGGTGACGTCCCAGTTCGTTCCTTTGAAGTCACTGCCCAGCTGTTCTTCGACTTCACTGATCTCCAGCCCGGCGACCTTAAACGTTCTTAGAAGCTGGACCCCTTTGACGTTGAGCCGCTCTCGCGCGTACAAGGGAAGTTGGGTCTCCACGATTGTGGCCAGCGACTCCCGGCTGCTCGGCAGAACGATCACCGCCGCGTGTGGAGTTTCGACGACAAAGCTCGGTTTTCCTGCTGTGCCTGGCCAGATCGTGGCGCCTTGTGGGACCAGCGCCAGCTTTTCCGCTCGCCGTGGCATGGCCTCATCGCGTCGGGCATACTCGGATGCCATGCTCTCCAGAAGCTTCTGGCTCAGGACAAGGCGGTTGCCGGTCACGCGCGAGAGGACTCGCCTGATCGCCTCATTGCCGGCGCCGGCCTGCCCGACGCAGACGATCACGAGCGGCGACTGCTCAAGCGCCCAACGGAGCGACGCTTCGAGCGACGATTCATCCTTATCATCGACAATCTGCCGTGCGGAGACCGGGAGCCCGTGTCCCACGAGCGTACGTGCCAGCCATTGACTGGCATCATCGCGCCCGGCCAGACCGCCCCGGCCGATTGAGAGGATCACGCAGCCGTTCATCACGGGAAGTCGACCAGCTCACGGCTGAGGTGGATGAGGATGTTGGCATACACGCCGGCCATCAGGTCGTCAACCATGATTCCAATCCCTCCGGGCCAGGCCTGCCACTGGCGGGCCGGATACGGCTTGACGATGTCGAAGAGACGGAAAAGAAGAAAGGCCGCGATGAAGGTCGCATGCGTGAAGGGAAGAAAAAGAACCGAAAGCATCATTCCGGCCACCTCATCGATGACAACCTGACCCGGATCCTTCTTCCCGATCAGCGTCTCCGTTCGGCCACCAGCCCAGATCCCGAGGAGCGTGATCACGACCACCGCGATGACAAGTGTAATAGGAGAGGGAGACCACCACCACAAGAGAATAAGCGTGATCAGACTCCCGATCGTTCCCGGCGCCACAGGCGCATACCCGGCGCCCGCTAGCGTCGCAATCGCCAGCGCAACTCGATCCAAAAGAGACATGATGTTAGATCTCAGATGCTCGGGTCTCGGGAATCGGGGTTCGGGTCGGAGATGCGAATCCCGAAATGCGAACCCCGAACCCCGAAAGTGACATCTAAATTAGCGTTCGATGAGAGAGCGGGCAGTCATCTCTTTCGGAATGGAGAGGCCGAGAAGCTGAAGCAGGGTGGGGCCAACGTCGGAGAGGATGCCGGAAGGCCGGAGCCGGGTCGTCTGCAGCCCCTCCCCCACGAGGATGAAATCGACCGGATTCGTGGTGTGAGCTGTCTGGACCTTCCCCGTGACCGGATCGATCATCTGCTCGACGTTGCCGTGATCAGCCGTGATGAGCGCGACACCACCCCGCCTGAGCGTGGCCTCGACCACTGCGCCGATGCAGCGGTCCACGACTTCCACGGCCTTCACCGCGGCCTCGAGGTTTCCCGTGTGCCCGACCATGTCGGGGTTGGCGTAGTTCATCACGATCACATCGTAACTGTCGGCACCGCGGCTGTTCGGAAGCGACTCGTCGAAGTGGCAGGTGGTGCCGTCTGCCCCTCGTGCTTTCTTTCTGACCGCCTCAATGCCGTGAGTGATCGCTTCAACGGCCAGCTCGGTGACCTCGTATGCGCTCATCTCCGGTTTCGTATCTTCCGGCACGGTGATGCTGGGGACCTGAATCCGGTCCTCGCGCGGATACGGCTCGATCCGCTTGCCATTGAAGAAGCTCGTGACGTGCCGGTACTTCTGGTATTCGGAGATCCTGAGCTGCCAGAGTCCCTCGCGGCTCAGCAGCTCCCCCACCAGATTCGCCATGTTCATTGGAGGGATAACGTATTGCCGGAACTCATCATAGTAACAGGTCATCCCCAGGTAGGCGATCTGGAGCAGGGGGCCGCGATCGAAGAATGAGAAGTCTGGCTCGACGAACGCCATGGAGAGTTGAATGGCCCGGTCTTGGCGGAAGTTGAAGAGGATCATCGAGTCGCCAGGCTTCACGGTCGAGATGGGATTGCCATTCTCATCCACGATCACAGTGGGCTGAATGAACTCGTCGGTCTCCTGCCCGTGCGTGTCCGGGTTGGTGCGCTGATATGCCGACTCAATGGCTTCGCGGGCTGATCGGGCGCGAAAGCCAATCCCGGAAACGAGCGCATCATAGGCCCGTTTGGTCCGCTCCCAGTTCTTCCCACGATCCATCGCGTAGTATCGCCCCACCACCGAAGCGATAGGCCCCACGCCGAGCTCCTGGATCTTCTTCTCCAGCCGCTCGAGATAGACGAGCGCGCTCTGCGG
>DATEAO010000346.1:0-2399 GCA_035288345.1 Candidatus Methylomirabilota bacterium
CGCAGCTTATTGCGCTCAATTCCCCCGCAGCTTGCCCGACTGGGGACCCGATTCCTCAGTGCGTTGGCCCGCCATACCACCGGATTGGTTCGCCTTTCACTATTGCCATTCCTCTTTGTAGCCGCCCTCTTAATCGCTACATATTTGCAGGCCTATCTCCTACGTCGCGCGGGTCGGCGGTCAACCGTTCATCTAAAGGCGCTTGATAACATTGACTCGTTCCTGAGGCAATACCCCCTTCATCTTTACCCTCTGGTCGCAAAATCCCTTGAACTCGCCTACATTCAGGAGGAATTGCCTCACCTCCTCCGCAACTGCGATCAGGTTCTTGAGATGGGTATTGGGGATGGTACCCTTTCTGCTCGCATATTCCCTCCCACGATGGGAATCACCGCTCTGGAGCTCAATCCATACCTGCTCTTTGCTGCCCGTAGATTTGGTCATGTGCGGAAGGCCGTTGTGTGCGATTGTCTCTTCCCTCCGGTTCGCGAAGGGGGCTTCGACCTCATCGTCGCGAATAATGTCGTGCACCATGTGTCCCAAAAGGCGGACCTCCTCGCGAGGTGGGCTCGGATAGCAGAACATGCCCTGTTTAATGAGAATACGGTTTTTTGGGCTTCGAGTTGGGTGGGAACTTATCTGTTGCGGAAGCTGGGTTTGAGAACCGCGGCTTCTCGGGTCTCCGCGAGGATTGCGCAAAGACATTGGCAAAGTGTTCTTGCGCGTGAAGATTTGCATGAGATCGTTCGGTCGCAATATGAGGTGATCAGGGCGGAGTCGTACTTGAGTCAGCGTACCTTTTTTATGTGCGCCATTTTCTCGGCGTTGATGCTATGTACTGGCCCCCCGACCCCGCCCATCCTCAAACGGGTTTTCCTGGGGGCCTCCGAAGGAATTGTTCTCTCATTAACGAAACGGATTGCATCCTTGCTCATCCGCTTTGACGTACACCAGGACAGATCGAAGGATGCGTTCGTTTCTTATACTTGCAAGAACCGAGAGTTCAGACGCTCGCCCGAAGGCCCGCGCCTGATGTGTCCGGACTGCAAGACGGCTCTCGCGCCGACGAACAAGTGCGTTGGATGCGGTGTCCACTATCAGACGAGCGATGGAATGCTGTTCCTCCTGCCAAGGGAAATTGACCACATCCGGCAGGCGTATAGTCCGGAATTCGCAGCGACGATCCCGGGGGAACTCGTGTGACGGGTGTGCGCGTTAGGACGGGGGATAATTCTTTTGGATCGCTGGCGCCTTGAGATTTCCTCAGGATGCGCTCAAGCTGCGTACGAAGCCTTTACCTCAAATCTATTCAGTCCATGGGTTGGTAGCTCTCGGGAGAGGGAGTGCATGCCTGCGGCCTGGGTTCAACGTGGTGGCCGCGGTTGTCTGAGGGGCATTGCGCTGAAGGGCACTTTCGTCAAAGGGGCTGACGGCTGACGATGCAGCGCCGGGTGTTCGGAAAGTTCGAACGCTAGAAGGGAGAGGTCGAGGCAGGGTTCGCAGTCAATTTTCTGGGAGTGAAGACCCGCGATTCTATCTGGGCCGGCTCTCCCCAGAACACGGCTCGGAGGTTCGTCACGACTGGGCTCCCGCCCTTTAACGAGCAATACTTCGAGTGGATCGACGTGATGGAGGCCGTGGCGGCTCTCCAGGACCAATTCACCCTCATCGAACTGGAGCCGAGTGGGGCGGTGCGGCTGTCAATGCGGTCGCGGCCCTGCCCCGGGTGCGTTCTATCCCCTATCGCCTTATCGCTGTCGAGGCGGAGCCGACCCACTTCGAGTTCATGCAGGCCCATTTCAAAGACAATGTCGTGGACCCGCAGCGGTATCGACTGGTCCGCGCCGCCGTGGCGGCTAGGGATGGCACCGTGTGGTCTTATGTGGGGCGCCCTGCCGAATGGTACGGCCAGGCTGTCGCGCCGTCACCGGATCTTCCCCGCGTTGCAAACTGGCTGCGCCGCGCCACCTTGCCGTTCCTGGCCACGGGAAGCGTCGGGAACGAGAGTGTGAAGAAGGTGCGCGCGTAAGCCTCAACACCTTGCTGGCGCCACTCGATCGCGTCGACCTGATCGAACTGGACATCCAGGGGGCGGCGTTCGGCGTCCTCTCGGCCGCGGCGGAAATGCTCAGTCGCCGGGTGAAGCGGTTACGCATCGCTACGCACACCACCGAGGCGGAATCGGCGCTGAGGACCCTTTCCCGAGATCTGGCCTGGGAGAACCTGCACGATTACCTCTACGGCGGCGTGAGAGCCACCCCCTGGGGGCCCATTTATTTCGGTGACGGGGTGCAGAGCTGGATTAGTCCGCGCCTGTGATCGTAGAGCGACGGGCGCCGTTCGACACACAAGAGGGACACAAGCATCATGGTGGGGCGTCCCCGTAGGGAAAACCCTCC
>DATEAO010000347.1:0-3553 GCA_035288345.1 Candidatus Methylomirabilota bacterium
GGCGTGAACCGCACGCTCGACATGGAACTGGTGAAAGAGCTTTCCGGAATTCTTCTTGAAATCCTCTTTGCCCCGTCATACGACTCCGACGCGCTCGAAGAGCTGCGTCGGACGAAAAAGAAGTGCCGGGTGCTGGAGGTGGCGTGCGAGCGCTCGGCTCTTCCTCGCCATCTCGTGGAGTACCGGAGTGTCCTGGGTGGTGTGCTGGCGCAGTCTCCTGACTTTGCTGACCTCAACCCCTCAGAGCTCCACGTGGTGTCCAAGCGTCAGCCCACAGAGCGTGAGTGGGCGGCCCTTCGGTTCGGCTGGAAGGTCGCCAAGCACGTGAAGTCCAACGCCATTGTCCTGGCAACGGGTGATCAGGTCGTCGGGGTGGGGGCAGGGCAGATGAACCGGGTGGATTCCGCGCGGCTGGCGGTGATGCGCGCGCGCGAGGTCGGTCTGGATCCCAAGGGGAGCGTCGTGGCCTCTGACGCCTTTTTCCCGTTCCGCGACGGTCTCGATGTCTGCGCCCAGGCCGGCGCCACCGCGGCGATCTCGCCCGGCGGCTCCCTCCGCGATGCTGAAGTCATCCAAGCCGCGGACGAGCACGGTATGGCGCTGGTTCACACGGGGATCCGCCATTTCCGCCATTGACCTACCGGGGCTCGGGGACAGGGGTCCGGGGTCCGCGGAGAAGTGAGATCTGGCATGATTACCTACAGCGGGCCCCCAGCCCCTGACCCCGGACCCCGGACAGAGTGGGTGCTGAGCGAGCGAGAGGTGATTCGGCTTCTCGATCTTGCTCCCAAACAGGTCAGGCAACTCAAGCGGCTCGACTTGCTTCGCCAAGATCGCAAGCAGGTGAGGTTCCGGGAGCTTGTCGGGCTTCGCGTGGCGAAGGGCCTTCTGGATGCCGAGATCTCGGTGAGAAAAATCCGGCGGCTGCTCCATGACCTTGAGCGGCTTCTCCCTGAATCGACTTCACCACTGGCCGAGCTGCGCGTTGTCGTGCAGGGGAAAGAGATCCTCGTTGAAAGTGGCACTGCGCTGCTCGAGCCCGGGACCGGCCAAGCGGTATTGGCATTCGATGTCGGCGAGCTCGTCCGGACGGCAAAGGCGTCGGCCAGTCGAGGGCTGATTCGCCCTCTGGTCCCTCGGGCGAGCGAAGCGGACTTCTGGTTTGAGCAAGCGGGAAAGTTGGAGGACGATGCAGCGACCTGTGAAGAAGCGGTGACCGCTTACGAGCGGGCGCTGGAGATCGAGCCGCACTACGCCGCAGCCTGGAACAATCTCGGATTGCTTCGGCACCGCATGGCGCAGTATGACGGGGCGACCGAGTGTTACCGCCGCGCGTTTGAGGAAGACCCGACCCTCGCCCAGGCGGTGTATAACCTCGGGGTCATCGCCGAGGACATCGGAGACTCGCTCTCAGCCGTCTTCTACTATCGGAAGGCGCTGGAGATCGACCCCGACTACGCTGACGCGCACTTCAACCTGGCCTCCGCGCTTGAGCGCGAAGGGAGACGGGACGAGGCGAAGGTCCACTGGCGGGAGTATGTGAGGCTCGATCCGCACAGTCATTGGGCGACGATCGCGAATCGTCACTTGAAGGAGATCGAGAAGCGGTGAGCGCATGAAGGTGCTGATCGTCGGCAGCGGAGGCCGGGAGCATGCGCTGGCGTGGAAGCTCAAGCAGAGCCCGCACGTGAGCCAGCTCTACGCGGCGCCGGGGAACGCAGGAATCGGGATGATCGCCCACTGCCTTCCGATCAAGGCTGACGATCCCACTGGCCTGAGGGACTTCGCCGGGCGAGAACGGATCGATCTGACCGTGGTCGGTCCCGAGCTTCCGCTGACGTTGGGGATCGCGGATCTCTTTCGCTCTGTGGGTCTTCCGGTGTTTGGACCTTCCAAGGCAGCAGCCGCGATCGAAGGCTCGAAGGCGTTCGCCAAAGCGCTGATGCTCAAGCACGGGATCCCCACAGCCAGGTTCGAGCTCTTCACCGATTCAACGAGCGCCCGGGCGTACGCGAGCAGTCTTGGGGCTCCGTTGGTCGTGAAAGCTGACGGGCTTGCGGCGGGCAAAGGCGTGTTTGTCTGCCGGAGTCTCGAGGAGGCTGACCGCGCCATCGCCGTCTGCCTCGAGGAGCGGGAGTTCGGCGAGGCCGGAGCGCGAGTTGTGATCGAGGAGTTTCTGGAAGGGGAGGAGGCCTCGTGTTTTGCTTTGACCGATGGCGAGGCGCTCGTGTCGCTGGCCGCTGCTCAGGACCATAAGAGAGTGTTCGACGAGGACCAGGGGCCGAACACCGGCGGCATGGGCGCGTATTCACCGGCTCCGGCCGTGACGGAACAGCGCGCGCGGGAGATCCTCGAGACCATCATGCGTCCGACTGTTCACGCCATGGCAAGCGAGGGGCGGCCCTACTCGGGTCTCCTGTATGCCGGCCTCATGCTCACAAAAGACGGGCCCAAAGTGCTGGAGTTCAACTGCCGCTTCGGTGATCCGGAGACTCAGCCGCTGCTCACACGGCTTGATGAGGACCTGTTCCCGCTGCTCTTGGCGGTGGCGCGAGGAGAACGTCTGCCTGCCCGCGTGGCGTGGAAGGCGGAGGCCGCCGTGTGCGTGGTGCTCGCGTCATCAGGCTATCCCGGAGAGTATCGGACAGGCTTGCCAATCAGCGGGATCAACGAGGCCGAGGCCCTCAAAGATGTCGTCGTGTTTCATGCGGGGACTGCGCACAAGAACGGGCAACCGGTCACGGCAGGCGGAAGAGTCCTTGGGGTAACCGCGCTGGGTCCCACCGTCAACCAGGCGAGTGCTTGCGCGTATCAGGCCGTCGAGAAAATTCACTTCGAGGGAATGCACTTCCGGCGGGATATCGGCCGAAAAGGCGGGGTTCGGGATCCGGGGTTCGCTTGATCAGGCGTTGCGAACCCCGAACCCCGGACCCCGAACCCCGAAACGAAAGGGCGGTGAACATGGCAAGGCAGGACGCGTTGGTAGGGATTGTGATGGGGAGCGACTCGGATCATGACATACTGAGCGAAGCCGTGAAGGTCCTCGACAAGATCCAGATTCCTCACGAGCTGGTGGTGGCCTCGGCCCATCGGACCCCGGAGAAGACCCGTCGATATGTCCAGGAGGCCGGCGGCCGCGGGATCCGCGTGCTCATCGCCGGGGCTGGCGGGGCTGCTGCGCTTCCAGGTTTTCTCGCATCGCTCACAATGCTCCCCGTGATCGGGGTGCCGATCGCTTCGACGCCCCTCGGAGGGCTCGACGCGCTCCTGTCAATGGCCCAGATGCCGAAGGGGGTGCCGGTGGCCACAATGGCCATCGGCTCGTGGGGCGCGGCGAACGCCGCGATCCTGGCCGCGGAGATCCTCGCGCTCTCTGACGACGGGATCAAGAAACGCCTGGAAGCGTTTAAGGAAGCGCTCGTCTCGGAAGTGGAAGAACGCTCCGGCAGGCTCGCTGAGCGGGCAAAGAAGAAGACGTGACCGAAGTCTGTTGGGTTGACCCCTCGGCTCCCGACCCTGGCTTGCTTCAGGAGGCCGCGGACTGCCTCTTGCG
>DATEAO010000348.1:0-4301 GCA_035288345.1 Candidatus Methylomirabilota bacterium
TCTCTCAAGACGCGGCGGCGGAAAGCGCTCGAAGCGGTGCTCTCTGAGGTCAGCTACAACGTTCCCGGTGTGGGCGCAATGAGCCCCGAGGCCGCGAGGGAAGCCGTGGGTGAAGCGCGCCAGCTCGAAATGCTGGAGCTCGAGGGGAAGCGAAAGGAAGAGCTGCGACAAAAGGCGCTTCAGATGGCGTACCAGAAGCCGGGCGAGGTGGTCCAGCTGCTCCGCGCCTGGATGTTGAAACGAAAGAAATCCACCGCATGACGACCATGACCGCCGTGAACGAACTGGCCGCGACGAATCAGACGCTGGACTCGATGTCAGGGCTCCGGAAGGCCGCGGTGCTGCTCGTGTCGCTTGGCGCTGACGCTTCGGCCCAGATCTTCAAAGAGCTGGATGAGGCTGAGATCGAGGTGCTGACGGCCGAAATCAGCCGGTTGAGAGATGTCCCGGGCGCCGTCACCTCGGCGATCCTCAAAGAGTTCACCCAGATGGCGCTCGCCAACGAGTTCATCACCCAGGGGGGGACCAACTATGCGATGGAGATCCTCGAGAAGGCGTTGGGACGCCCCAAGGCGCTCGAGATCATCAGCCGACTCCAGGCCAGCCTTCAACCCGCCCCCTTCCACCTGATGCGGAAGGCCGACCCGAGACAGCTCCTGGATTTCATCCGTCGCGAGCACCCGCAAACGATCGCGCTGATCCTGGCGAACCTCGAGGCGGAGTCCTCCGCGGTGATCCTCTCGGAGCTTCCTGGCGAGCACCAGCTCGATGTCGTGCTCCGGCTGGCCAACATGGACAAGACCAGCCCGGAGGTGCTGAAGCAGATCGAGCAGGTGCTGGAGAAGCGGGTCTCCGGCGTGTTCGCCCAAGAGGTGTCGTCCATGGGTGGTGCGAAAGCCGTGGCAGAGATTCTGAACCGCGTGGACCGGAACACGGAAAAGAAGATCTTCCAGACCCTGGAAGAGATGGAGCCCGAGCTGGCCGAGCAGATCAAGCGACTCATGTTCACCTTCGAAGACCTGATCCTCGTGGATGACCGTGGGATCCAGCGCGTGCTCAAGGAAGTGGACCAGCGTGACCTTGCCCTGGCGCTCAAGGCCTCGGGTGAGGAGGTCTCGGGCAAGGTCTTCAAGAACATGTCGGAGCGGGCCGCGACCATGATTCGCCAGGAGATCGAGTATCTCGGGCCGGTGAGACTCAGGGACATCGAAGACGCCCAGCTCCGCGTCGTGTCGATCACGCGACGGCTGGAGGAAGCTGGCGAGATCATTATTGCCGGGCGGGGGGGCTCAGATGAAATCGTCGCCTAGCAGGCCGATGAAAAAGGCCCATCTGCGGCGTTGGCTCGGTTGCGCCTCCCTGCGGCGTACAACCGCGTACGCCTCAGTCGTCGCAACCTTCGCCGCCTTGCATCTGGACCTTTTTGATCAGCCTGCGACTCGCAGGTGTTTTTCAACACCTGCGAGCGACTTCGACGGAGGGGGCCGATGATTAGGCTCTTTCCTTCACGCGCGGGCACTGAACAAGACTGGGTGGTTGAACCGGTCTCCTTTCCGAACCTCGAGCGGATGGGAGAAGTGGTGCCGGCCGACACAGAGGAGACGGCCGCTCATGGAGCCTCAACGATCGAGGCTGACGCGCGTCAAGAGGCGAGGCGGATCCTCCTGGCCACGCGCCGGGAAGCGCAGCAGTTGCTCGACAAGGCGCGACAAGAGGCTGAGGAAATTCGGGCCAGGGCGTGGGCTGAGGGGCTGGCGCTGGGTCAGACTCAGGCCAGGGACGAGGCGCGTCGCGAGGTCTTTCCGCTCCTTGAGATTCTCAGGCACTCGAGCAAAGAGCTCGAGGGGCTTCGACAGCTTTACAGCGGGCAGCTCGAAACCCAGATTCCCACGCTCACCGTGCTCCTCACGAAGAAAGTCATCCACCGAGAGCTCCAGCTCGACAGGTCCACGATTGTCGGGATCGTGCGCGCGGCGTTGGAGCGGGTGAGCGCGGTCGACCGCGAGGTCACGCTGAGGGTCCACCCCGATGATGCGGAGGTCCTGGCCAAGCACCGGACGGATCTTCTCAGCGGGCTCGACAAGATTCCCGGGATTCGGTTCGAGGCCGACGCGTCGATCACGCCGGGCGGGTGTCTGGTTGAGACAGCCAGCGGGCTGATCGACGCCAGGCTGGAGACGCAGCTCGAAGAGGCTGCCCGAGTGCTCGAAGGGCAGGGTGAGCGATGACACCGAAAGTGGTTCCCATGGATGAGCCCTTCGATAACCTCCGCCGCGCCGAGCTGATCCGAGTTCGCGGGAAGGTGACCGAGGTGATCGGCCTTGTGATCGAAGCCACCGGTCAGATCGCGTCCGTCGGTGAGATCTGCCGGATCCGTTCTCGAGGGGCAGGCAGAGAAATCATGGCCGAGGTGGTCGGGTTCAAGGAAGATCGGCTTCTCCTGATGCCGTTAGGAGACCTCTTCGGCGTGGCGCCGGGGTCAGAGGTGTTGGCCACCGGCCGTCCCTTCAGGGTTGGCGTGGGCAAAGCGCTCCTGGGCCGAATTGTCGACGGGCTGGGTCGGCCGATTGATGGCAAGGGCGACCTCGATGTGGAAGGCTTCTACCCGATTCATCGGACCCCACCGAGCCCGCTCTCCCGTCGCCGCATCACCACCCCTCTCGCCACAGGCGTCCGAGCCATTGACGGCCTACTCACCACGGGTTCGGGACAGCGGGTGGGGATCTTCTCAGGCTCAGGTGTGGGCAAGAGCGTGCTCCTCGGCATGATCGCCAGACACACCGAAGCGGACATCAACGTGATCGGGCTTGTCGGAGAGCGCGGCCGCGAGGTGAAGGACTTCATCGAGCGAGACCTGGGGCCAGACGGGTTGGCGCGGTCGGTGCTGGTGGTCGCGACATCCGACGAGCCGCCACTGATCCGGCGTCAGGCCGCGTTGATGGCCACCACCATCGCCGAGTACTTCCGCGACCAGGAACAGTCGGTGCTCCTGATGATGGATTCGGTCACGCGCTTTGCCATGGCCCAGCGGGAGATCGGGCTCACGATCGGCGAGCCCCCCACGACGCGCGGCTACCCGCCGTCGGTGTTCGCGCTGCTGCCCAAGCTCCTTGAACGCGCCGGATGCACCGAGCACGCGGGAACGATCACCGGCCTCTACACCATTCTGGTGGAGGGCGATGATCTGAACGACCCCGTCGCGGACAGCGTGCGGGCAATTCTGGATGGGCACATCGTCCTCTCTCGAGAGCTTGCGTCGAAGAACCACTACCCGGCGATCGACATCCTTCAGAGCGTGAGCCGTCTCAGCTTGGACATTACCACGCCCGAGCACCAGGCCGTCACGGCGCGACTGAGGGAACTCCTGGCGACGTATCGGTCAGCTCAGGACCTCATCAACATCGGCGCGTATGCGGCCGGCTCCAATCCGAAGATCGATGAGGCGATCAAGTTCATCGAGTCGATCACGGCGTACCTCCAGCAACGGATGGAGGAGACATCGAGTTATGCCGAGGCCGTCGAGCGCCTCTCGTCGCTGTTCATCGAACCGGAGAAAGACCTGGGACGGCTCAGAGCCGTGAAAGGGGCGCGCCATGCCGTTTAAGTTCTCACTCGAGACACTCCTGAATCACCGGCGTCATCAGGAAGAGCTGGTGGTCCCCCAGCTGACCAAAGCCCACCAAGCGATCCAGACCGAGGAGATGATCCTCCAACGCTTGCGCTCGCTCGCTCAGTGGGGAGAGCAGGAGCTGGCCCAACATCAGTCGGAAGGAAAGGCCGGATGGGAGCTGGCGATCTTCTACGATTTTCTGAGCCGCGTCCGCGCTGAGCGGCGCCGCTCAGAGGAGCGGCTCTCCCAGGCCCATCGAGAGCTCGAGACCATTCGGGCTGAGCTGCTGGAGAAGCGGAAAGGGCGCCGCGTGGTGGAGGTCCTGAGAGAGAAAAGCTGGCACGCGTACAAAGCCGAGATGGAGCGCAAGGAGCAGCGCGAGCTCGATGAGGTGGCCGCGGTCCAATACGGGCGAAATCATGGAGCGAGCGATGATGACTAGCAAGGGCACGCACATTGACATCCGTCTCGGCCAGGCCGCGGGTCGAGAGCAAGCAGCCTTCGCGGATGGCAATGCTGGCACCGCAGGCGTCCGAAACAAATGGGTTGCCGTGAGGATGGCGCTGATTTTCGTCGGGATGCTGGCTGTCACGATGTATGCGACCGGCGTGTACCAGCAGGGCGTGAGGCCGCATGTGGCGCCGGTTCTGGCGAGGGTCAAGCAGGCGTGGGAGGAGAGGCAGGCGAAGCA
>DATEAO010000349.1:0-2604 GCA_035288345.1 Candidatus Methylomirabilota bacterium
TGTGCTCCTCCTCCTCGCCCTCACCGCGATTGTCTGCATCATCCTCGGAATGTCATTGCCGACCGCGGATAGGGCGAGGAGGAGGAGCACATTCCCTCCTGACACAGTCACCAGAAGCAGGGAGATCTTGAAGGTGAAGCCTGAAAGCTGGAGGGCGCCGATCACGAGCCCGGCCAAGGCGACGATCACCACGATATCCAGAAGGGTCCTCCCGGTCTCTTCGATACAGGTCAGGATCCCTCTGAAGGTCGGCCGGGTCTCTTTTGGGATCGCGCCGACGAGAAAAGTGAGCACTACAGCGCCCATCCCCGCCTTTCCCGCCTCCCAGTTTTGGTACATGAGCGTGTAGATGAGGAACGCGAGGGGGAAGAGGAAGACCCATCCTAGCCGCATGACGGCGCGAAGCTTCGGGATTTGCGCGGCCGGGAGCCCACCAAGGCCGTGCTTGGCAGCCTCCAGATCGACTTGGGTTAACAAGGCAAGATAGTAGAGGCCAGCCGGCACCGCCGCGGCAAGCGCGATCTGGCCGTACGGGATATTCAGGAACTCGGCCATGAGAAACGCCGCCGCGCCCATGACCGGCGGCATGATCTGCCCCCCGTTCGAGGCGACAGCCTCGATCGCCGCGGCCACGTGCGCAGGATAGCCGGCGCGCTTCATCATGGGAATCGTAATGGCGCCGTCCACCGCCACATTGGCCACCGCGCTCCCGGAGACGGTCCCAAAAAGCGTGGAGGAGATCACAGAGACCTTGGCCGGCCCACCACGATACCGTCCCATGGCAATGAGGGCGAGCTCGGTAATGAACTTGTCACCGCGCACGGCGTAGAGGGACTGCCCGAAAAAGATGAACGCCACAACCACGCTCGCGGCAACGCTCAGCGGCACCCCTAAGAGACCGCTGGCATCGAGATAGAGATAGCTCGCGATGCGCTCCCATGACGAGCCTTTTGCGTAGAGCAGGTCGGGAAAGAGGTAGGCGAACTTCGCGTAGAGAATGCACGCGACCGCCACCCACACGAGGGCCCATCCGCAGACGCGACGCGTGGCTTCGAGGATGAGGAGGACAGCCAGCGCGCCCAGGAGCCATCGCTCAGGCGAGAGGACCCCGAGCCGGTAGGCAATCGAGGGGTACATGACCACGATATACCCGCCCGTGAGGAGAGAGCCGGCTGAGCAGAGCCAGTCGTACCACGGCACCTGACGACCAGATCCACTGGTCCGGGCCTTAACGCGAAGAAACACAGTGGCCAGACCGAGGGCGAAGAAGAGCCCCAGGAACTGCTCTTTGAAGAAGATGAGCTGCAGGTAGATGTGGACGTTTCCCGCCCACGCCGCCCCGCTCAATGTAAGGGCGAGCACGAAGATCCGTTCGATCGCTCGGGCCACCCCTGACAGCGATCGGAATCTTGTGGCTGTCGAGAAATCGTCAGTCATTTGCTGATTTTAGATTTGCGATTTTCGATTTTTGATTGTTTCGAAAATCCAAAATCCAAAATCATTAGGGGTTCTGGGCCAGGAGTTTCTCCTGAGCCTGGTCCATCTCTTTTTTCCAGACCCCCTGCTCCTTGTAGGACCTGATGGCTTCCGGATGATATGGAAGAGTCACGTCGGCTGACACTGCCCGCTCCCGTGTTCATTCCTTGAAGGCCGGGTGGAAGGTGGGGAGCTTGTCGATGTTCTCCCAGACGGCTTTGAGCACCGTTGCGACAACCTGCTCGGGAACAGTCTTGTGGGTCGTGAGGTAGAGATCGAAGGTGACCGCGCAGGTGTCTTCAACCACGGCCAGCGCCGTGCCCGCTTTCACAATGCGCGCGTAGAAGCCCGCCACGGCTTGTCGAACCCGTTTCTCTCCGTCAACGGAACAGTCGGCCGTGAGATGCCGCACGCCGACCGCGGCTTCAGCTTCTCTCACTTTGGCGCCATTGAGGGCGAATAACGTGACGTCAGCGCGCCCCTGGACCAGGGCGTCCACACCGTCGTTGGCGCCCGGCACCGGCACCACCTTCACATCGTTCCACGTGAGACCGCCGCTGGCCAGCGCCGCGTGCATGATGAACCAGATTGCCTGCTGGGCGGGGTATTCTCCGGTGACCCGTTTGCCCTTGAGATCATGGACAGACTTAAGAGGCGCATCCTTTTTCACCAGCAGGGGAACAACAAACGCGGTTCCGCGCATCACCAGACGAATGTTGGGACTGTGCGGAAACGGGTTGCGCCCAGCCACCTGAAGTTTCTGTGGCCCTTGATAGGCCAGGGCCATGTCGTTTCCGTTGTCGATCCCGAACTCCAGCTCTCCGCTGTTGATGAGAGGGATATACGTGGTGCTCCCTGTGTACGGCTGAATAGTCGCGCGAATCGGGCTGGCATCGCTGATCACCTTGGCGAGCCCTCCCGCCAGCGCGTAGAAGACAGTCCCGGGAGTCGTGGTCGCGAGTGTCACCGCATTTGTCGTCTGCTGAGCCGCGGCAGTCCCCGAGGTGACCGCAAACCCAAGGAGAATCATCGTCGCGATCGCAACGAGTCGTTGACGGCCACTCATCGCCACCCTCCTGATTTTAGATTTGTGATTTTACACCCATAGGTTTGGAGGAAGCCAAACCT
>DATEAO010000350.1:0-2256 GCA_035288345.1 Candidatus Methylomirabilota bacterium
GACCCTCACTACACACTGGATCCCGCCAATGCCGCGATCGTGACAGCCAACATCGTCGAGGGACTCAAGCGCGTGGGTCCCCAGCACGCGGCCCTCTTCGACGCACGCCGCCAGGAGTTTCTCAGCCGGCTCGACGCCGGGGTTGCGCGCTGGCAGAAGAACATCGAGCCGCTCCGCGGGGCGAAGGTGGTGACCTACCATGAGACCTTCAACTACCTGCTCCGGCGCTTCGGCCTCGAGCTGGGGGGTGTGATCGAGGACCGACCCGGCATTCCTCCCTCGCCCGCGCATCTGGCGAACTTGATTACCACCATCAAAGAGCAGCGAATAAAAGTGATTGCGGCCGAGCCATACGCAGATCAGAACATTATTGAGCTGGTGGCTCGCGAAAGCGGCGCAAAGGCGATCAGGCTGCCATCTGCAGTTGGGGGTGTCAAAGAAGCAGACTCTTATCTCGCTCTCATGGAGAACCTGGTGAGCGCGCTTGTCAGGGCGTTTCGCTAAACCCCGAGAGATTCAGGATGAGTGACCTTTTCTCGCTGCTCTGGGCTCCCTTCCTGATGTGCCTGGTGCTGACTGGAATCCACGCCTATCTTGGCATCCACGTGATCGCCCGCGAGGTGGTCTTTGTTGATATCGCTCTCGCACAGATCGCGGCTTTGGGGGCGACCAGCGCGTTTCTCATTGGGTTCGATCTCGACTCGTGGGCCTCCTATCTGTTCGCGCTGGGGGCCGCTTTCGTGGGGGCCCTCGTGCTCTCCCTGACCCGGAGCCGCGAGCGGCGCGTCTCTCAGGAGGCGGTCATCGGCGTGGTGTACGCGGTCTCAGCAGCGGGCGCCGTGTTGCTCCTCTCGCAAGCCCCACACGGGGCCGACCACCTCAGGGGGATGCTCGTCGGGAACATTCTGACTGTGGCGGGAGCCGATGTCCTCCGTGTGGGAACGCTGTACGCGCTGATCGGCGCTGTGCACTGGTTGTGCCGTCGCCCGCTCTTCCTCATCACCACGAACCCGGACGCAGCGTACCGCGAAGGGCGACACGTGCGTGGGTGGGACTTTCTCTTCTACGCGACCTTCGGCGTGGTGGTCACAAGCTCGGTCCGCATCGCCGGCGTGTTACTCGTCTTTTCCTACCTCATCGTGCCTGGCCTCGCAGCGTTCATGCTCGCACGGACGCTCACAAGTAAGTTGATCATCGGGTGGGGGCTGGGCGTGACGGTCAGCATCGCTGGCATACTTATTTCCGCCACCCTTGACCTCCCGACCGGCGCAGCCATCGTTTGCGTTTTTGGCGTGGCGCTGATCGCGCTCTGGATGGTCTTTCGGGTTTGGCGAAGAAGCCCTTCGACACAATGACCACCGGAATCGCGCTCGACTCCCTAGCGACCGCGAGCTCTCGTGCCCCGAGCTTGACAGAAGTCTCTGTGAATGTTACGTATGCGCCGATATGCGCAAGCGAGAAGGTCGTTGGAGAGCTTCCGTCGTCATCCTGACAGCGGCGCTGAGCGTGGTTGTCACAACAACGCTTGCGCCATCCAGGGCCCTGGGCCAACGCGCGCCGCTCATCTTGTCCACGACGACGAGCACGCAGGATTCTGGCTTGTTGGATGTGATTGTTCCGATGTTCGAGAAACAGACCGGCTATTCGGTGAAGACGATCGCCGTGGGCACCGGCCAGGCCCTTGCGCTTGCCGCGAGGGGCGAGGCCGATGTCGTCCTGGCGCACGCGCCGGGCCTGGAGAAGAAGTACGCCGCCGAAGGGAAACTCCTCAACCGGCGTCTTGTCATGTACAACGATTTCGTCGTCATCGGTCCGGCGAACGATCCCGCGAAGGTCAGGAGCACGAAGACGGCTGCCTACGCGATGAAAGCCATCGCCTCAAGCGGCTCTCGATTCGTCTCAAGGGGCGACAACTCGGGCACGCACAACGTTGAGCGAACGCTCTGGAAGCTCGCCGGCATTGAGCCGTCGGGAAGCTGGTACATCGAGTCCGGTCAAGGGATGGGAGCCACGCTCGGGATTGCTGATGACCGGAGCGCCTACTCCATCACCGACCGGGCCACCTATCTCGCGCTCCGGAAGAGAGTGCGCCTCCCGATTCTGCTCGAAGGTGACAGGCCGCTGCTCAACATCTATTCGGTCCTTGAAGTGAATCCCGCCAATGGCCCGAGAGTCAACACGGCCGGAGGGAAGGCGTTCGCTGACCTCATGGTCTCCCAGGAGATTCAGGCCGTGATCAAAAGTTTCGGGGTTGAG
>DATEAO010000351.1:0-3767 GCA_035288345.1 Candidatus Methylomirabilota bacterium
GGCGGTCGTGGTGGCGGATCTGCTCCCGCAGCTCCTCGATCCGCGTGCCGGCGTCGGCCTTCCTCGTCATGGGCGACCGCCCGAAGAATACCACAGGGGAGCCGAGGCTTGACAACGTCCCGCAAGGGGCGGATAAAAAGAGCTTAGCGAGGTAGGCCGCAGACCCAACCTGCAGGATACTTAATGGTTAGCAGACATAGATGAACCGCCGACGGTTATTGGAGCTGTTCTGGGAATTCGCTTCAAAGATTGAAGCGTTGCACACTCTTTACCTCGATAGCATCGCTGGCTACTCGGTGCTTCATGAGCGACTATCCGCTCATCAGGAGAACATTCGATCGATTCTGGGAGAGCACGAATACGCGACAGCCGAGTTTCAGGACACGTGCTCTATCGTCTATGAGAATCTGTCCGCCAAGGATTTCTCTCCTGTATCAATGTCCCCTGTGATGAAGCAAGGGGACATGAAGAATCGAGTAAAGGATGACGGCCAAAACACTCTCCTACTGGGGAGTCAATGTGTCGTCTCCGCATACTCGTACTGGGAGGAGTATTTGCGTATCGAGATTGGAAAGGCTATCGGGGTGCTACCGCAAGACGCTGAGCGAAACGAGACAAGCAGAGACATATTGAATCAGCACGTTACGAGCGATCTGTGGGGTGACATTAGGCATATTCGGAACTCGATCGTCCACAACGACGGAATTGCCGATTCAGAGATTGCGAAGTGCAAGCTACTCCGGTGGTTCAGCCCGGGAGATGGAATCCAGCTGGATTACCAAAAGATGCATCGGATATTCCTTTTGATGGGGCAATATCGAAATGAGCTTCACTCCATGTCGTTGCCACCGGCTAGAGGTATTCGAATCCCTGGCCGCGATGCCTGCTAACAACGCAATCAAGCCGACCGTCCAACAGCGGCGCTTCGCTTGCTGTTGTCCGGCGGCTCATCGCGAGCGTTAGGCGAACAATCACGACGCAATGGAAAGCAGGTCCTAAACATGGACAAGCGCATTCGGCGTAATGAACTCTGCGTTATCGGGCTGCCCCGTTGCGACTTCGTATTTTCCTCGACCCGAACGTGCTTCATCGGATACGGCTTTAGCGAAAGCGCGCTCGAGATGAACGTGCTTCGTCATCTGCTGCGCGAACAGGGAATTGAGCCCGTTGAAGCTGTGGGCACACTGGCACCAGGCCAGAACGCGTTTTGTGCGAAGATCTGTTCGAAAATCATCGTGTCACAGTTCTGCGTTGCGCTTGTGAATAACGATGTTAAAGACGGTGTCGAAGTGCCTAACGCCAACGTAAACATGGAGTACGGACTGATGCTTGGCTTCAACAAGTATGTAGTACCGTTTCAGCGCGAGTCTCAAACACTACCCTTTAACGTCGCCGGCCTGGACACTGTGAAGTACACAAACGAGTCGTTCGAAAGGAAGGCCACAGAGGCCATCGAGGTCGCCGTCAAGGCCACCACTCAAGAAGCCGTGGCAACGTTTAGCGCGGACCAGGTTCTCGAGGCGTTTCTCCTGTCCAAGCGGCTGTTGGTGGTGTCGTTAACCACAGAAGGCGATAGGAACCTATTCGAACTCGGCAGGCCGCTTGGGTTCAATATGCTGATGACGTTTGATGGCATGCGTTACGTGTATTTCGGAAACTTCACGGCCTTGAGGCCGGAGGCTGTACTGTGGCGCCTCCGAACGCTGGAGGACATTATTCAAGAGCGCATCGGCTCTCTACCTCAAAGGGTGAAGATGGGGATAGCCTCTGTTGACCAGCAGAAGTTGGCAGCCCTCCAGACGTTCCTGCAGCAACTTCGAACGATGCTTCTCGTGACCAGCGATGACGACCGTGAGAATGTGCGTCAAGGGATTTCCGCAAAGCCGACACGTTGGGCGGTCGAGGTACTCTCGCTCAGTGACATCCGTGATGCTCTTCAGAACATCGGTTGAGGGCGCAGCGCAAAGCTCCGTATGCGGTGCGTCGCCTAACCTCTCGCCCAAGCGGATGCAGTACCTCCGGCTCGCGTGGGCTCGCCGCGGCCGTTACGCGGTCGAAGCCTCGTCCGGGCAGGAACCTTGACAAGCGTTACCGCCCACGGTAGCATTTGTACGTGGGCAAGGTCCGCCGAGGTGGGTACATCTTCCTTGCCTGGAAGGGTGACCATCCTCCTCGACATGTCCACGTTTACCGCAAGGGCAAGCTAGTTGTGAAATGGGACTTGGATAACCGAAAGCCGATGAAGGGAGCGGCCCCGCGTAGGGTCCTGAAGCTCATTAGCGAGCTCGAAGGGGAGGGTCTGCTGTGAAGATTCGGAAAGTGGCTGCCAACAACCGCAAACGGTCGTTCGAGGTCAAGAGTTCGAGCAGGACGCTATGGTTTCCTTACGCCAAGGCCGTTCCTCCGCCGACCACCAAGGATAGGATTAGTCGAGTTTTCGTGGACCAGGAGCTGGGTAGGGAAGCATTCACGTATGTGCTCCAGTCCGGTAGGGAAGGCTCGATCCTCGCGGAGCAGGTTCTGGAGTACAACCAGGATCCGGCCCACCTTCGTGACCTGCTGCTCTACAACCTCACGATCGAGGCCCAGAAGCGAGTCGCCGCTAGCTCCTTGTCGAGGCGGGAGATCATTCGGCGTCTCGGTACCTCGGCGACACAATTCTACCGGCTTCTAGATCAGACGAACTATCGGAAGTCTGTTGACCAGTTGCTCTCGTTGCTCCACGTCCTCGACTGCGAGGTCGATCTTGTCGTTAGAGCGAAGAGCGCCTGACGCAGCTGAGAAATACCGCGATATCGAGTTCGCGCGCGCCAAGCGCCGTCGTGCTTGTCGGGGGGGTTCCGGCGTGAGAGGATTAGCGTATGCTGCCCAACACCCTCGCTGAGCTCCTGAAGCTGTCCGCCGGAGAGCGGGCCGAGATCGCCATGGAGCTGTGGGAGAGTCTCACCGATACCGAACGGGAAGCCGAACTTACGCTTACCCCCGGGCAAGAAGCGGAACTGGATCGGCGCCTGGCGGAGCACATCGCGAACCCTGGCTCTGCCATCCCCTGGGATGAGGTGCGGCGAAAGCTCGCGGGCGGGGTGTGACGCCGCGCCTCGTCTTTCGCCCGGAAGCCGAGTCGGAGCTGCTCGCCATGGTGAGACCCGTCGCGCGCTCGTCCAGCCGTTTCCGCACGCGATCTACTTTCGCCCGATCTCGGACGAACTCGTCGTACTGGCTGTCGCGCGCGGGCGACGGCATCCACATCGTTGGCAGTCGCGGCGCTGAAGGCTGACCGCGAGCCTTAGGCCTCGCTGGCCAGGTCTCGCGTAGACCCCCTGGGGAGAGGTAGCGTGCCCGCCATGAATGACGGCACCTCGTTTGGTATCTGCGCCCTCTGCGAGGAGCGCGTGTCCAGGACGGCGATGGCGCGGCACGTTGCCATGTGTGCACCGAGCCACGATTCTCGACGCGGCGGCGCTAGCGAGCTGTTCCATATTCGGGCTGAAGGCAAAGGCACTCCGGTCTTCTGGATCGACCTTGAGATCAAGGGTGAGTCACCGCTTCGGCGGCTTGACGATTTCCTTCGTCGGGTCTGGCTTGAGTGCTGCGGTCACATGAGCGCCTTCGAGATCGGCGGGTTGCGGTACTCGGTGGTCGTCGATAACGAATTCGGCATCGATCGAAACGAACGTAGCATGAGCACAAAGGTCTCTGGCGTGCTGACACGAGGACAGCGGTTTGGCTACGAGTACGACTTCGGGTCGACGACGGAGCTGACGCTC
>DATEAO010000352.1:0-2244 GCA_035288345.1 Candidatus Methylomirabilota bacterium
AGGCCGGTTCTCGTTCAACGTCCGGGGAGGTCGGTGCGAGGCATGCGCCGGCGACGGCCAGATTAAGATCGAGATGCACTTCCTGCCCGACGTCTACGTGACCTGCGAGGTCTGCAAGGGGAAGCGTTACAACCGCGAGACGCTGGAGATCCGATACAAGGGGAAGAACATCGCCGACGTCCTGGAGATGACAGTGCGGGAAGCGCTGGAGTTCTTTGAGCCCGTGCCGGTGGTGAGAAACAAGCTTCAGACCCTCCACGACGTGGGGCTGGATTACATCCACTTGGGACAATCGGCCACCACGCTCTCAGGCGGCGAGGCCCAGCGCGTGAAGCTCTCCACTGAGCTTTCAAGAAGGGCTACAGGCCGCACGCTCTATATTCTGGACGAGCCGACCACCGGCCTTCACTTCGCTGACATCCAGCGTCTCCTCGACGTCCTGAACCAGCTCGTGGAGCAGGGGAACACCGTCGCGGTGATCGAGCACAACCTGGATGTCATCAAGACAGCCGACTACATCATCGATCTCGGTCCCGAGGGCGGCGACGAGGGCGGATGGGTGATTGCGACCGGCACACCCGAAGAGGTCGCCACGCAAGCGGGGAAATCCTACACGGGGCAGTTTCTGAAAAGAGTCCTCAACTCGCGCTAACCCGATCTCGTGTAGAAGCGCCTACGCCTTGGAAGGGAGCCCGGTGTGCTACAATGCCACCACCTCATGACGGCACGGATCATCACGCATCCGATTACCCGAACTGAGCTTACAGCGATTGCCGCGGGGCGGTTCGGCGATCTCGTGAAGGCGGTCGTCGATGTGGCACAGGGAATCATGGCGATTGGCGGCGAGCTTCACGCGGACGAGGAAGCGATCCTCCTGGAGCAAGGATCGCGGCAGGAAGATCTCTGGGGGATCAACCTCTATCCGGGGAAACCGGCCGAGGAATGGATCGAATTCGATTCCCTGATCAATGTGCGGCCCTCCAGAGGAAACCGCTCGCGGAATGTCGAAGATCCCGAAGTCCGGGCGAAGATCGTAGAGATCGCCGGGAAGACGGTGTCGCGGTAATTTCGGGATGCGCGCTCACCACAGCACGTTGACCGAGGGCAGGTGGCGCAGCCTCACCTTCGCCGAGCAGATGGGGAACGTCGGCAGCGAGGTCGGCCGGGCGCTCCGGTGGCAGGGAAGCGATCGGGCCCTGTTCGAAGGCGCCGTGGAGCGAGCGCTCGAGCTTCTGGACCTGACCATTCAGGATCCCCGGTGGCGGGGCCGGCTGCGGGAGCTTACCCGGGCTCGGGAGCTTCTCTGCGACGCGTTCCTCGGAGGGAAAGAGTACGGAAGCTCCTTCGAGGACCTCGACCGCTACTTCTTCCAGTTCGCGCTTGCCGCCAGGTCATCGCGGTGAGGGGAATGTTGTGGTTGCAAGGGATGTCCAGTGCGGGCCGAGCGCTGATCAGTCGGGGCCTTCTGACTGATCAGCGCCTTCGGCGTGCGATCGCCTCGCGCAACTGATCACGCCGCGACGGCCTAAACCCGGCTTAGCAGAGCCCTGTCGTTTATTCTTGAGCGCGTGCTGGAGTACGGGGCCCCGCAGGGCAGTCGTGTCGCGCGGGGCCTCAAGTTCAGAAATCCTCGAACAGACTCCCTGCGACCCAGTCGTAGTCACCCGTTGCCGACCGATTTTGGCCGCCGCTGACGCTAGCCCGATCCCCGCTGGCCGTGTTGAAATCGCCCCCGCTGACGCTGGCATAATTCCCGGTGGCTGCATTGCTCACGCCGCCGGTGACGCTTGCAGAAGAACCGGTGGCTTCGTTCAAAAAGCCGCCGCTGACACTGGCAGAAGACCCGCTGGCCGCGTTGGCATGGCCGCCGCTGACACTGGCCCCATTGGCCAAGACGCGATTGGCGGCGCCCGCCACGAACCCTCCCGACGCCGTGTACTCGTGACCCATCCCCACGACCAGGTTGTGCGAGCCGATCCGGACGGGAGGCAGGAACCCCCCCACCTCGTTGTACCCCACGATCAGGTTGCCAAGATTGGTGGTGTCGTATGTTACTCCTGAGCCGCTGCGCACATGAAGGTTCGCCCCCTCGACGATCACGTGCGGCCCGATCAGGCCGTTGATCGTTGCCATGTCCACCCTGATATACGCTGTGAGCTGGTTCAGCGCGGTGCTCAGCGCCGCCAGTTCGCTCTCGAGCGTTGTCACACGGCTCTCGAGCGCTGTCACACGGTTCAGGTTGGC
>DATEAO010000353.1:0-3831 GCA_035288345.1 Candidatus Methylomirabilota bacterium
GTGGAAGAGGGCCGCCGTGCGTTCGCGCAAGCGTGCATGAGTGACCGCGCGGTCCGCAGTCCGGCCCGCCGGCCCCTGACCCCTCGACCTCCCGCCGGAAATCGACCGCGAGAACTTAGCAGCCTACCGGCGCGACGACACACTCCCTCGGACCAGCCAACCCCTTTGGATTCACAAGGCTGCGATTTTGATTCCGAGTTAAGGAAATAGGCAGCAGGAGCGTTTGGTGTGTTAGACTGTTCTGCCTAATTCTAGTTAATCGAATGACTTGCCTCGGTGAGGAGAAATGTCATGACGGAGATCCTATACAAACCAGAGGACGCAGATTCTGAGTCGCGGCCAATTTTCGAACAATTACGTGCTGAGTTCGGAGCCATGTACCAAGTACGGAGGGGCGTCGAAGACTTCGGTCGTTTAGTAACTGCAGCAGTTCTAGACCCTTTAACTCAAACTGCGGCCAAAATCACCATACGTCACGGAACTCAAACTAGGGCTCTGTTGAGTTCGTCAGAAATCCAAGGAATCCGCAAACATCTCGGGTCGGGTGCTAGAAAAGATCTCGTTTTGAAAATGGGTCCATCACGCATAACCCGGCGTTCAACCGGACGCGGCAAACAGCGCCGCTCCGGTTAACTCTGCGTTAGGGATATCGGACGTGGACCGCCAGGCATTCCGCCGAACGCTGGCCGGAACAGGATTGCTCTTCGATGGCTTCGAAGCAGGAGCCCGTGAGTTCCTGGGCTCGTGTTTCAGCCTTCTCGAGCCCACCGTCTTCCTTACCGCCGCCCACTGTCTCGAACGAGTTCCCATCGAACGATTATGGGTCAACCACTACGGGGGTCCCCCGCCCGCCATGTTCACTCAGGTTCGCCGAATCGAGTGGGTTCAAGAGTCTGATCTAGCCGTTTTCGAAACCGACGCTCCCGAGGCAAAATGGGCTGTTCCATTTCAGAAGCTGAAGTACGCCGCCGATCTTGGGGAAGAAATCTGCGCGTTCGGCTACCCTCAGGATCTGATGTCACAGGTTCCTGCTAAAGAGACGATGCGGTTCTTTCGCGGCACGGTACAACGCCCGTTTCTCTTCGAGCGTCCTGGTCGCCGATACTCTGCCTTTGAGCTCAGTTTTTCTTGCCCCCCGGGTTTGAGCGGCGGACCCGTATTCCTGGCCGAGGACCCCAGTACCGTGATTGGTGTGGTGACCGAGAATTTTGAAACGTACACCGTGCAACACGAGATGGTTGAAGAGAGGCGGCCGGGTGAGGTGATTCGCCACGAAGCGCGTCACGTGATCACTTATGGTGTGGCCGCAAATATCTTCAGTGCGCTGGAGGCGATCGAGAAAGTTTTGGGGCGCCGGTTGCCCGATCCAGAGCCTGAGCGCTACCCCTAACCCCGCGATCGAGCGGACCGCTTCGCAGCCTCGCTTCGTGCCGTCGCGAGAGCGCTCGTGGATGGCGGAACGCTCGAGGAGGAAGCCAACGTGACCCGCATCAATCTGTATCGCGCCGCCGGTGAGGTCTGCTGATGCGCCGCCCCTGCTCTGCCCTTCTCCTACCGCTGGTGTTCCTCGTAGCAGCGTCATGCACCCGCCAGGAACCTGCACCGGCCGTAACGGTCGTCTTCTTCGGGGAAGGCACGCCGGTCCCCTACGAATGTGACGAGGTCACGCTCATAGGTCAGCTCAGTGATGGCCGGGCGCAGTATCGGTGCTCTATTTGGGGCAAGGCTGCACCAGGCCGGTGAGGAGACGTTCTATCTAATGTTAGTTAGGTGTTACACCAAGCATCAGGGGGTGTCGCAATGACTGACGTGCTTCTTGTTGTACTTACTGCGGTTGTCGCTTTCTTCACGTACCTAGTCTGGCTCGTTTACGACCGCATCGCATGGCTGACTGGTTCGATGGAGACTTACTCCGCCCTCATCCTGCGCATCGAGGCCGCACGCGGCGTTTCCGGCACGCCGATTGAAGTTATTTGGTGGGACCCAACGATTGAGCCATTCCCATTCACGGGTGCGCATGGCCAACCCGCGGATCTAAACCGCATCTACATGGGGGTTCCACTTCGCCAGCGGCGGCAGCAAAGGACGCTGAACCAAAGGCTACTAAGTGCATTATCGGGCCGCGATCCCTAACAACGCATTGGAGTGAACACGCGCCTGGTAGGTTCGGGGAGGATGGAGGAATGTCGAGGTTCTCGATTAGGTACCTTCGTTTCGCAGCATCTATGGCGAGCGTCACGCAACGCGGGCGCTAGACAAGTGAGGACGAATAGATTGGCGACAGGGAGGCTCCGCCGTGACTGGGACCAGTCCCGCAGATCACTGGAGGGCCGACAGATGGTCGAGATCACGATCGCGCAAAACGGTGAGCTGACCGCCGGCCAGCAGCTCGTGTCTCCGGCTGTCTATCTGGATCATTGGGCGCTACGAGCTGTGTCAGAAGATGCTACGCTCGGGGGGCGATTGACACAGGCACTCGAGACCCGAGGCGGGACGCTGGTATTGTCGTGGGCAAATATCGCAGAGTTTCCCGACCTCGACGAGCGGGCAGCCCGCCAAGCGGAAGAGTTCATCGACAGACAGCTTCCCCACTTGTTTTTCCTAAAGCTCAACCCCTTCGACGTCATTCGGGGCGAGAACGCGTTGATCGCAGGCGGGCCACCAGTCCCGCCGCATGCCGACCTTGAGCTCTTGCGCCTAGTAGTCGGGTTACGACCCTCTGGAGTGCAGCCCATTACATGCATCGGAATGCTCGCAGAGGTGAGCGGCCGGCGCGAGGAATCCACCGAGCGCATGAGGGCAGTTTTCGTTGATTGGCTCAGCAGCCTTAGGGAGGAATATCTTGAGGACAACGATTTTCGGACACTCGTAGACCGGTCCCTGCAGGGCCAAGCCACGCCTCGGGGAACATCCATTGTTCTTCGTGAGGTCGTTGCCGGTCTGATGCGTGACAAGTCAGCGCCTATCACCCCGAATGATGCGCTCGACTTCTTTCATACGATCGTCCCGGTTGCGTATTGTGATTTCGTCTTATTGGATGGGCGTTGGCGTGACCAAGTCGACCGCCTCCGAGCGCGCCTACGGCGGGCCCGCGTGGATTTTCCACTCGCCACCGTGTTCTCAGGTGCGGGTGCCGTAGAGAGGCTCATCGAGACTCTAGAGGGTTCCTAATGTGCGCGCGGAGCCAGCGGAAGGCAGGGATCTGGGGTCAGGCAGGGATGTGGGGTCGGGTCTTGCGATCCAACAAGGTCGGAGGGAAGTACTTAAGTAGGCGAGAAAGTGGGGCGGAGTTTGGCGGCGATAGCTTCGAGGCTCTCTTTCCCTTTGAAATGCGCGACGCTCTTCATGCTGCCGCCGCCATGGTTCACCTGATTCGTCAGCATAGCCAGAGGCTTCCCCTCCCGTGTATCCTTATCACGATATGCAACGCTCAACGCACGAGAGCACAGGTGCACGATGACGCGCGCGAAGAGCGAAATAAGGAAAATAAGGAGTGGATAGCCCCATGACAACCCAACGCTGGTCGGCCTCAACCCTTGTAGGTCAGTTGAAACATGAGCTTAGACAGATTGGTCTGGTCACGTTGTATTTCTTCTTGTGCTTCGGCGTCGTGCTCACCCTGAAGAAACTGCTTCTCGCCGAGTACCAGATCGAGTTCTACGCGATGTCGGCCACCGTGGTCGGCGCCTTGGTCGCCGCAAAGATCGTGGTGGTACTGGACAAGACGCGAGCGGGCACCCGATTCGATGCCACGCGTCCCTTGTGGCTGTCTGTTCTGTACAAGACAGTGGTCTATTCGCTCGCGGCGGCCGCTGTGCTGAGCTTGGAAAA
>DATEAO010000354.1:0-5570 GCA_035288345.1 Candidatus Methylomirabilota bacterium
CCTTCGGATATCCGCTACGAGGCGCTGGCGAAAGAGGAGCATCAGGAAGGTGAGGGCGCCAGGAAGCATGCCCCCTATACCGATGCCCTCATCAAGCGCGCCATTTCCGAGGGGCTCGATCCGGCCGGCAACTCGCTGGACTGGACCATGCCTCGCTGGCGGATGATGCCGGAAGATCTGGAAGATCTCGTGGCGTTCTTGAAGACTCTGCGGTGAGACGGGAGGAGGAAGTCAATGCTCCATATCGTTGAATCCAAGAAATCACTGGACCGTGTCATGGCCGATCTCGAGCAGGCGGTCTCTCGCAACAAGTTTGGAGTGCTTGCCGTGCTGGACCTGAAGGCGAAGATGGCCGAAAAGGGAGTGCCATTTACCCGGGAGTGCCGGATCCTGGAGGTGTGCAACCCCCAACAGGCGAAGCGGGTCCTGGAGGCAAACCTGGAGATCTCGACCGCGCTCCCGTGTCGAATCTCGGTCTACGAAGAGAGTGGCAAGACCAAGCTCGCCACCATCAAGCCCACGGCAATGATCGATCTCTTCCCGAACCCGGAGTTGAAAGGTGTTGCCGAGGAGGTTGAGAGAGTGCTTGTTCAAATCATGGCCGAAGCCGCCCGATAAGGGGCGGGAGGTGGACATGGCGGCCGCGAGCATTGACCCGAGAGGAGCTTCGAAGGCTATGAAGCTGACGATTGGGGTGATGGGATCGAGTGGTGGCGAGCTGAGTGAGGAGGTGCGCGCGAAGGCGTATCGGCTCGGCGAAGCGATCGCTGAGCGCGACGCCATCATAATCACGGGAGGTTGTCCGGGACTTCCGTACGAGGCGGTGAAAGGAGCCAAAGCGAAAGGTGGGCTCGTCATCGGGATCTCGCCCGGGCTCTCCATTGATGAGCATCAAGGCAAGTACGGGTCGCCGGTTGAGGGGTTCGACGTGCTGATCTACACCGGGAGCGGCCTCATGGGGCGGGAGATCACGAACATCCGGTCGTGCGATATCGTCGTGATCGTCGGCGGTCGCACCGGAACGCTCGGCGAGTTGGCGATCGCCTACGACGAAGGGCGGCTCATTGGGGTGCTCACTGGAACGGGAGGGATCACCGAGATTGTTGAGACGATTATCGGGGCCAGCGGGAAAGAGACAGGGGCCTGTGTGCTGTATGACGACGATCCCGCGCGACTTGTCGACCGGTTGATCCAGTATTATCACACAGAGCATTTCAGGAAGCCCTCGTGCTTCTGCGATGCTCACCGCGAGGGGTAGCGATGACCGCCATCGAGTCGGGACGGGTGGAGGCGCTTCTGCTGAGCCGGGCAAAGTTGCTCAGCTTCCTCGAGCGCAGGCTGAACAGCCGGGAAGACGCCGAGGATTTGCTTCAGACGGCGCTCTTAAAGGTGGTTTCTCGGAGCGCTTCCTTGCGAAGCGAGGAGAAGCTCGTGCCGTGGTTCTACCGAATGCTCCGCAACCTGATTGTCGATCACTACCGCCAGACCGCCGCTTCGGAGCGCGTGAAGGTGGCCGTCCAAACCGACCCGGCGTTGGAGATGGACGAGGAGCTGTTCCAAGCGACGTGCGCCTGCCTGCACGACGTGAACGCGGCCCTGAAACCCGAGTATGCCGAGCTGATCCGCCGGGTAGAGCTGGGCGGGAAACCCCTCCATCAGGTGGCGCGGCACCTCGGCATTACCTCGAACAACGCGTCGGTTCGGCTCCACCGTGCCCGCCAGGCCCTCCGCGAAGCGCTCCAGGCCACCTGCGGCGCTTGCGCCGAGCATCACTGCCTGGACTGCAACTGCCGTAAGACCAGCGGCGGACCACACGCCGGTTGAGAGAGACCGATACGCACGAAACCTGAAGCTGGTGTAAGAGCCCGGAGGGTTGTCCGTCTGCATAGGTGAGGAGGCGATAGACACACATGAATGCATGCGGGGTCCGGGGTCCGGGGTCCGGGGTTGGCAGCCAGAAATGCGGACCCCGAACTGGCACGCTTATCGCCGCGGCGCTAGTCTTTCTCCTCATGGGCTTCAGCTCTGTCGCGTGGGGGCAAGAGCTGACAGCGACGGAGATGGTGCGCCGGTATGACCGGCTGCTCAGAGGCGACACCAACCAGTGGCAGATCGAGATGGTAGTGAAGACGCCGCGGTGGGAGCGGAGCTACCGCATGAATTCCTGGATGGTCGGGGAGCGTAAGACGTTGATCCGCGTGCTCGCGCCGAAGAAGAGCGAGGGGCAGGGGTTTCTCAAGCTGGAGTACAGTCTCTGGATGTATCTGCCGACGGTGGAGCGGACGATCATGATCCCGCCGTCCATGATGCTGCAGGACTTTCTTGGGAGCGACTTCAGCTACGACGACCTCGTCAAAGCTGGCCGCGCTGTCGATGACTACACTCATCGGCTGCTCCGCGAGGAGAGCGTTGAGGGAACGAAGACGTGGGTCATCGAGCTGACCCCCAAGCCTGAGGCCCCGGTGGTTTATGGAAAGCTCATCCTCTGGCTTCGCGCCAGCGACTATATACCGCTTCGCCAGGAGTTCTATGACGAGTCTGGCACTTTGCTGAAGACGATGCACTTCTCGGGAGTGCGCCAGTTCAACGATCGGGCCATTCCCACCCGCTGGCACCTCGTGAACGAAATCAAGAAAGGGAACAGCACCGAGATGACAGTGCTGGAGGCGAAGTTCAATCTGCCGCTGCGGGATGAGCTGTTCACCCAGCGCACGCTGGAGCGCTATCCATGATCTTCTGGAAGATCGCGCTCAGGAATCTCTGGCGGAACAGCCGCCGCTCCCTGATCACGGTGACGACCATCGCGGTCGGCCTGGCCGGGGTCATCTTTCTCTGGGGATACATCGACGGGACGAACCGCCAGATGGTGACGAACATCACTCGCTTCCTGTCGGGCGCCCTTCAGGTCCAGGGGCGAGGGTACCTGGACGAGATGTCCTTCGACAACTTCCTCGAGGATGGCCCCGCGGTGGAAACTCTGCTTCGTGACGACCCTGCGGTTGATCGGTTCACACCCCGCATTGTCTTTCCCGTCCTTCTCAGCTCCCGAACGAAATCACGGGGTCTCCTGGCCATGGGGATCGATCCGGCCAGTGAGACCGGGGTCACCACGCTCCACCGAACTGTGGCTGAAGGGCGGTTCCTTGCCTCCGGAGATACCAGTGGCATCCTCGTGGGGCAGGAGTTGGCAGAGTCCCTGAAGGTCAGGCCTGGGGACGAATTGGTGATTCTTGCCCAGACGGCGTACGGCACGCTGGGCTCGACGAAGGCGCCGATCATCGGGATTCTCAGAACCGGCACCAAGGAGGTGGACCTGAACTTCGCGTTTCTTCCCTTGCGTGCCATGCAAGAACTGCTCGAAGTGGAGCAGCGGGTGTCCACCTACGCCCTCACTGTGAAAGAGCAGGCGGAGCTGACCGCGCTCACGCGCCGTCTCGAGAGCGGGCTCGGGGATCGGGTCGAGCTGATCACCTGGCGCCAGCTCATGCCGTCCATTGCGGAGGAGATCCGTTTTCACGAGGCCCTGGCCTACTTCATCCTGGCCGTCGTCTTCGTGGTGGTGGGCGCGGGCATCGTGAATACCATCTTTATGGGTGTCTGGGAGCGAGGGCGGGAGTTCGGAATCATGCAGGCCCTGGGCACGGCCCGGGGCCAGATTGTCCGGGTGGTGGCCTACGAGTCCCTCATTCTTGCCGTGGCGGGAACTATCGCTGGAAGCGCATTGGGCCTCTTAGTGACCGGCTACTACGGCCGACAAGGGATCGACTTGTCCAGATACGCGGAGGGCATCAAGATGATGGCAGGGCTCTCGCCTGTGGTCTTCCCTGAGATCGGCGCGGGCCATCTGGTTTTTGCTGTCGCTGTGGTCTTTGTGGTGAGCACACTCGCTGCTCTCTATCCCGCGCTCATGGCCACGCGGCTGGACCCCATTGCGGCCATCCAGCAGCAACGGGCGATCAGAGCGAAGCGGAGCCCGCGTCGACTTCGGAGTTCTTCTCGACCCATCAGGCGCTGGGTCTTCGCCGCCATGGGGACTAGAAATCTCTTCCGCAATCCCAGGCGATCGCTCATCACCGTCTCGGGGATTGCCTTCGGGATGGCGGGGATCTTTTTCCTCTGGGCGCTTGCCGAAGGCTACTACCAGCAGATAATTGAAAACGCCACCGGCTACGAGACGGGCCATCTTCAGCTCAGCCGGGCCGGCTTCCGCCAGGAGCTGACGCCTGACTATTCCATCCAGGAGCCTGAAGCGCTCCTGGCTCGGGCGCGAGAGCTTCCCGGAGTCGTTGGTGTGGCGCCAAGGATCTTCACCCAGGCGCTGCTGGGCACGGGCCGTAAATCCACGGGCGGGTTCCTGTACGGGATCGACGCAGTACAGGAGCCGTCGGTGACACGGCTCAGCACGGCGGTTGGGCAGGGGCGATTCCTCACAGCCTCGGACCGGAACGCCATTGTCCTCGGCACCAGGCTGGCCGACAAGCTCAAGGCCAAGCTTGGCGAGAAGGTGGTGGTCTATGCCCAGGCTTCCGGGGGTGACCTCGGAGCCGGGGCGTACCGCGTGGTCGGCATTCTTGAAAGCGGGATTTTCAACCTGGACGCCTACTACGCGTTCATCCCCCTCGTAGGAGCCCAGCAGCTTCTCAGCCTGGATCGCGGGATCACCATGGTTGCCGTGCGCCTGGCAAACCGATGGCAGCTCCCAAAGGCCACCATTGCTCTCAGAGGCGCCCTGCCCGCCGACATCGAGGTGGTTCCCTGGCAGTCACTGCTCCCCATCGTGACCCAGACGATCGAGCTGCTCAACGTGATGCTCCAGATCATCCTTCTGGTCGTTTTCGTGATCGTGGCGATGGGCGTCATGAACACCATCCTCATGTCCACCCTGGAGCGGACGCGGGAGATCGGGATCATGATGGCTGTGGGGACGAGGCGGGGACAGGTCGCCAAGCAGGTCTTCGCAGAGTCCTGTTTTTTGGCCATCCTCGGCGTTGCGGTCGGAGCGGTTGTCGGGAGCGCCATCGCCTTTTCTGCCGGCCTCAGAGGGATCGACCTCAGGCCCTACATGGGGCAGATCACAGCCGTTCCGGGGTTCACCGGGATTCTCCGGCCTGTCGTCCTGCCGGAGACGTTGGCCATTACGGCCCTGTGGCTCTTTGTCATCAGCCTCGTTGTCTCTGTTTATCCGGCGTGGCGGATCTCTCGTCTCGATCCGGTCGACGCCATCGGTCGGGGGTGAGGGTGTCATGGCATACATCGAGATCCGTGACCTGACGAAGATCTTCTCAGCAGATGGCGTTGAGACCCCGGCCCTGCGAGGTGTCACTCTGGATATCAAGGACGGCGAGTTCGCGGCGGTGGTCGGACCCTCGGGCTCGGGAAAGTCCACGCTCTTTCACTGCATGGGAGGCCTGCTGCGCCCGACGTCTGGGACGATCAGCATCGCCGGGGAGGAGATCACAGCGATCCCGCCAAGCGGTCTGGCCGAGTTTCGGCTTCGGAGCGTGGGCTTCGTCTTCCAGGCCTATAATCTCATCACCGTCCTCACGGCGCTTGAAAACGTGGAGTATGTG
>DATEAO010000355.1:0-3699 GCA_035288345.1 Candidatus Methylomirabilota bacterium
AGCGCTTGAGCCGCGAGCCACTGAGCGCAGCGTTTGAATTCTCTGCGGCAGCGCGCGCATGTCCGTCGTCAACGGGAGATCCCCTGCAGTCGTCACGAGCACCGGCCGGTGAGACTTCACCAGCCGATCGGTGGCAAGCCGCACAGCCTCGAATTCCGGCTCATCGCTTTCGAACACCTCAACCGGCAGAGCGATCCCCAAATTCGTGGCGTGTGATCGCGCCGCTGCCTCCCACATCCCCTCATCCAGGAGCGGCAGGCAGAGGACGAATTCCCGCGCGCGATTCAGCAAGAGCTCGCGGGCCTGCGCAAACGACCCCGGCTGGGTAAGAAGCACGACGGGCAAGGCTTCGTAGAACCTGACGACATTGCACACGGGGCTGAGTGTCGCCAGCCACCACTCCAGAGTCTCCTCCGTGCCGGCGGGCACGGCGTCCTCGACAATGAAGAGCGCGTTCATCCCGGCGTCGGCGTACTTCGCGGCGATCAGACGCGTCACGTCCGCGGCGCGCTCGAGGAGTAGAGCAGATGGCGCTGCTCCTCCCGCAAGTCGGGCGGAAAGAGTGAGCGGTCCCGTCACTCCGGCGAACAACGCGATTCGCTCGGTCAGCATCATTTTCAGCCGTCGCATCACATCCAGCGCAACAGGAATCCTGCTCGCTCCTGTCAACGCCTCCGAGCTGATCTCGACTCCCGCTGCCGGGGCCGTCACACCCCGCCGCGCGCCCCGAGCGTCGTCCCAGATGACCCGGCAGCCGAGCGCCTCCGCTTCAAGGTACGGGTCGGCGTAGCACGCGAGACCGTCGCACGGGAGGAACGCCTGAATCTGCTTCAACGCATTCGTGATCTTCGTGGGGTTGGAGAGAAAATCCGCCAGAGCAAGGTTCTCCAGCTTGGAGCCAAGCGAGAAGACGATAGGAAGGAAAAGAGGCGCGGCGATCGGGGATCCTCTCACAAGGGCCTGCACCGCGAGCCGGGGCGGTTGGCTTGAGCTCATTGCTCACGGTCTGAAGACCGGGGCGAGCGGCTTGGCATCCGGCCACGAGCCATACCACTGAAGAATCTCCTGAGGAGGCGAGAGTGTCTGCCATTCTTCCTCGAACTCGCCGAACGGTTTGCCGCGAGCCAGACGGGCTTTCCGCTCCGCTTTTCTCATGGCCTCCGTCTTTTCAAGATCGACACTCCGGTTCCCGGCGTCGTAAGCGACCTTGTAGACGTGCTCCGCGGTCCACTCCGAGATGATGTTCTTTTTCAAATCTTCTGCGACCGACTCCGGGTCCCTCTCCAGGGGATCGCCGTACCCGGGGCCGCCGCCGCTGAAGCCGAAGAGCAGGTCTCCTTCGCTATAAAACCTCGGCTGCCGCGCGAGCAGCTCGTACTTCCAGTCACCCGCAATCCCCTTCTGCTCGAAGAGCGTGCGATGATCCATGACGAGCTCCCGATCGCCCCGCTGCATCCGTTCCAGCAGGTCAGCCTTCTCCACACTGATCCCTGGATTGGGCGCTGACGCGTACCCGCCGAAGAGCGGCTGTCCCAGGGGGACCTTGCTCCCGTTCCCCATGCAGAGCGAAACCAGGTGCGGAACTTTGTGGACCATCCAGAGCTGGACCGCTCCCGAGCCGCCGCGCTGTTTGCCAGAGCCCGACGAGTCCTTCCAGTGCTGGGAGAGCATCACCGACAGCGGCAGCTCGCTCTCGACCTGCTCGCTGTTTGGAGCGCGGCCGAAGGCGCACCAGGCAAAGCCGTACGAGTCCATCCCATCATTGATTGCGCGCCCCCCCTGGCCCTGGGTGTTCAGCGAGAACGAAAGAATGTCCGAGACCGCGAGCTTCCACTGCGAGAGCCCCGCGCAGATCTGCGCGGTGTGCTGACTGCCCGGTGACGCGGCGACCTGGTTCCACAACTCCGTCGTGGAGAACATCATCTTCGCCATGCAGTTGTGCGTGGCAAGCCGCGCCTGCATGCCGATAAAGACGCAGCAGCTCGTGGCCGCGGTTTGGCCGGGGTTCACGATCGTCCCCTCAGGAAAGAAGAAATCGATCGGGGCGAAGCTCGAGCTGCAGATCGGAAGATCATGAAAGAGGTATTCATACATGAAGTTTGCGATGTGTCCGACCACGGCCTGGGTGTGCACGTTGTACGACGACGCGTTCTCAGGCGAAGTCCCGGTGAAATCGAAGTGCAGCCTGTCGCCTTTTTTGGTGATGGTGAGACACGCGGACCGCACAAGGGCAGGGACCCACCCGATTGCGTCGTTAAACACCACAGCCCTGAACTTTCCCTCAGGGAGTCCCCTGATCTTTTGCCTTGCCCCCTCCTCGCCCACGATCAGCATCTTCCGCAGCAGGCCGACGACATACTGCACCCCGCGCTTCTCCACCTGCTCCAAGAGGCGGATCCGCGTCCGGTCTGCCGTGGTGCAGCGCGCCCTGAGGTCCGACACGAACATGGCGGGAGCCCTGAGCCCGTACACGGTGTACAGCTCGAGGAAGTCGTTCCGGAGCTTGAAGTTCTCCCCGATCTTGATCGGCGGCATGTTCAACCCTTCCTCAAAGCGCGAATGGGCGCTGACAGGCATCCCGCCGGGCTCGACCGCGCCGGTCTCGGTCGTGTGCAGCGCCGCGGAGACCCAGGCGATGAGCGCCCCCTTGTAAAAGACGGGCATGATGGCCACCTGGTCCGGGTTGTGGATCCCGCCGTACAGCGCGTCGTTCGTATACCAGATGTCGCCGTCGGCAATGCCGGGGTTCTCATGGTAGTACTTGAGAATGAACTTGATCAGGATGGGCTGGATGATCGCGTGCAGGTACGTGCCGCACGCCGCGTTCACCAGATCGCCGGCCGCGGTGAAGATCGCCACCATGGAGTCGCCGGAGACCCCGAAATAACTCCGCGATGCCCGGACAAAGACCTCCATCGCTTCATCCAGGATGTCGTTCGTGACCTGGACGCCGATCTCATAGTCACCGGGGTTGATGGCGTTGAGGCACTCCAGCTCATAGGCTGAAGGCGGTTCTGGCTTGAGCCAGCTCAGTTTCTCTTCGACTGTTGGAATCGGCATGGTTCGCTCTCCTTACTCGAGAATGCCAAGCCCGTGCTCGTCGATTGAAAACTTCATCGAGGGAGGCACCACCATCGTGGTGTATTCTGCCTCGATGATCGCGGGGCCATCCACGACATTGCCAGGCCCGAGCTTTTCATACGTGTAGACCCTCGTCGGCTGATAGTCCGTGCGCTCGGGCCAGTAGACCGGGCGCTCCCCCTTCTGCGCACCGCTCGAATCCTTGCCGCCAAGCGGCAGTATCGAGAGGTTGAACTTCTTGGTCGGAACGATCGCCTTCACGATAAAGCTATCGACAAACACCCCGCCCTCGGGGTTCACCACGAACGGGCTGAACGACTCGCTGAACTCCACCGCGAACGCGTCACAGATGGCCTTGACGTCGTCCTCGCTCCTGATGAAGAGCCGGGGCGAGAGCGCGCGCTTGACGTGGAACTGGCCGCCGTAGAGCATGTCCAACTCGAGCGTGAACCCCACGCTGTTGAGGTCGAGCCCCTCCCCGGCCACGTCCTTCCGCGCCTGACCGCACAGCAGCTCCACGGCCTGATTGAAACTCTCGTAGTCGTTCGTCAGCTTCCTGGTCCCGGGCTCCATCAGGACCATCCGCTTCGAGAGCTCGTAGACGTGCATCATGTCCAT
>DATEAO010000356.1:0-9598 GCA_035288345.1 Candidatus Methylomirabilota bacterium
CGCCTCGGCGCGTGCAACGCTCTGTGCCGGGCCGTGGATCTCTCCAGCCATTGAGAAGCCCTCCGTGCAAGTGTCCAGCAAGATTCGGACCGAACTCCTGCCCCTTTATTCATGCGGGAATCAAGGGAGGCCATCCCTGAAAGCATGGCCGTCCGACGGGGAGTCGACGCCCCATGTGAGGCGCGGACTCCCCGAAGGCGCTGCTTAACTGGTTGAAGTTGCGTGGACTGCGGGCTGGCATCGGGGATGCACATCATTTCCACCAGCACGAATGACAGTGCGGTCGCGCGTTGAGGAGCCGTTGATGGCGTTCAAAACGCTGGTCAAGTCGAAGAGCGGGGGAGCCGTCCCTCCGAATCTCCATGACTACGACGAGGTGAGAGCGGCCTTTTCTTGGGAGAAGGCCGGGCGCGAGCTTGACGGGCTTCCCGGTGGCCTGGGGCTCAACATCGCTCACGAGGCGATAGATCGTCACGCCGCTGGCCCTCGCCAGGATCAGCTTGCTCTGCGATGGCTCGGGAAGAGCGGCGAGATCGAGGATTATACGTATGCCAAGCTCCGCGCCCTGACAAATCGCTTCGCCAATGTCCTGCAAACGCTGGGCGTGGGACGAGGAGACCGGGTCTATCTCGTCGCCGGCCGGATCCCCGAGCTGTACATCGCGGCGCTCGGGACATTGAAAAACCGGAGCGTTTTCTGCCCGCTCTTCTCCGCCTTCGGTCCTGAGCCGATCCGGGCGCGCATGGCGATCGGCCAGGCGCGGCTCCTCGTCACAACGGAGTCGCTCTACCGTCGGAAAGTCGAACCGCTTCGCTCGTCACTTCCCGACCTGGAGCACGTGCTTCTTGTCGGCGATGGCGGCGCTGAGACCAGCGTGCCAGGCACAAAGGATTATCGCGCGCTGATGACTGCGGCCAGCGATGAGTTCACGATCGGTCCGACTGATCCAGAGGACCACGCGCTCCTGCACTTCACGAGCGGCACCACCGGCGCTCCCAAGGGGGCGATCCACGTCCACGAGGCGGTTGTCGCGCACCACATCACGGGGAAGCTCGCCCTTGATTTTCACCCTGAAGATATCTTCTGGTGCACGGCTGATCCGGGGTGGGTGACGGGAACTTCCTACGGGATCATTGCGCCCTTGACCGACCTCGTGACCAGCATCATTGACGAGGGCGATTTCGACGCTGAGCGCTGGTACAAGATCCTCCAGGACCAGAGGGTCACGGTCTGGTACACGGCGCCGACGGCGATCCGGATGATGATGAAGGCCGGCGCTGAGCTTGTGAAGAAGTATGATACGAGCGCGCTCCGTTTCCTCTCGAGTGTCGGAGAGCCGCTCAACCCTGAGGCCGTGATATGGGGCCAGGAGGCGTTCGGACTCCCCTTTCACGACAACTGGTGGCAGACCGAGACCGGCGGGATCATGATCGCCAACTTCGCGTCGATGGATGTGAGGCCGGGGTCGATGGGACGCCCCATCCCCGGGATCGAGGCGATGATCGTCAGGAAGATCGGGAAGGACCGCATCGAGATTATTGATGAGCCAAATGCTCAGGGGGAGCTTGCGCTTCGTCCTGGATGGCCCTCGATGTTCCGAGGCTACTGGGGAGAGCCTGAGCGCTACAAGAAGTGTTTCGTGGGCGGCGTCTACCTGACCGGTGACCTTGCGAAGCGCGATCGCGACGGCTATTTTTGGTTCGTTGGCCGCGCAGACGACGTGATCAAGACCTCGGGCCACCTCATCGGCCCCTTTGAGGTTGAGAGCATCCTGATGGAGCACAAGGCGGTGGCTGAGGCCGGCGTCATCGGCAAGCCTGACCCGGTCGCGATGGAAGTGGTCAAGGCGTTCGTCTCGCTCAAGCGCGGCTACGAGCCGACGCCTGAGCTGAGGCGCGAGCTGCTCGCTTTCGCGCGCTCCCGCCTTGGCGCTGTGGTCGCGCCGAAAGAGATCGACTTCACGTCCTCGCTGCCGAAGACGCGAAGCGGAAAGATCATGCGACGGCTCTTGAAGGCGCGCGAGCTGGGCTTGCCTGAAGGCGACACCTCTACGCTGGAGAGTGAAGCGTGAAGAGTGAAGCGTGAAGAGAGGGAGAAGGATAGATGAGTGACGCGAAGGTGGAGATCGAGCGAGAGCACGCGCTCCATCTTCTGCGCGAGATGGTGCTGATCCGCCGGTTTGAGGAGGGGTCCGCGGAGCTGTATACGCTCGGGAAGATTCGCGGCTTCCTCCACCTTTATATCGGCGAGGAGGCGGTCGCGGTAGGCGCGATGCAAGCCTTCACGCCCGACGACGCCATCGTGGCCACATATCGTGAGCACGGCCAGGCGCTGGCGCGTGGAATTCCCGCAGGCTCGTTGATGGCCGAGATGTACGGGAAGGCCAACGGCTGCAGCCGGGGCCGGGGTGGATCCATGCACTTCTTCGACATCACTCGCCGCTTCTACGGCGGCCACGCCATCGTCGGCGGCGGGCTCCCGATCGCCTTGGGGCTCGCGCTCGCTGACAAGCTCCAAGGGCGCGCGCGCGTGACCGCGTGCTTCTTCGGTGATGGCGCGGTCGCGGAGGGAGAGTTCCACGAATCGCTGAACCTGGCCGCGCTCTGGAAGCTCCCGCTGCTCTTTCTCTGCGAGAACAACCTCTACGCGATGGGGACAGCGCTCGCGCGCCATCAGGCGCAGACCGACATCCGCCTGAAGGCCCAAGGGGACGGCGTGCCGGCTGACGCTGTTGACGGGATGGATGTGCTGGCCGTCGAGTCGGCGACGAAGCAAGCCGCTGAGGCGGTGCGCCGCGGCGATGGTCCCATTCTCCTCGAGCTTCGGACCTACCGCTTCCGCGCTCACTCGATGGCCGACCCTGAGCTGTACCGGAGCAAAGAGGAGGTCGAGCAGTGGAAGGCGCGTGATCCGATCGCTCTATTCGTGGCGCGCCTCAGGGAGTGGGGGTTGCTCGTCGATGCTGACCTCGCCGCGATCGAGGGGAAAGTTGCTCGCGAGGTGAGCGAAGCGGTCGGGATGGCTGAGGCGGGGCCGTGGGAGCCGATCGAAGATCTCACGAAGGACGTCTACGCACCGGCTGAGCGATGAAGAAGATGACCTATCGGGAGGCTGTCAAAAGCGCTCTGCGCGAGGCGCTTAGGAGCGATCCGCGAGTCTTTCTTATGGGCGAGGACATCGGCCGATATGGCGGGGCGTTTGCGGTCACTCACGGCTTGCTCGAGGAGTTCGGGCCCGAGCGCGTGCGTGACACGCCGCTCTCCGAATCGACGTTCCTCGGGGCCGGCATCGGAGCAGCGCTTGGGGGGATGCGGCCGATCGTCGAGATCATGACGGTCAACTTCAGCCTGCTGGCGCTCGACCAGATCGTGAACAACGCCGCCACGCTCAGGCATATGTCAGGAGGCCAGCTCAGCGTCCCGCTGGTGGTGAGGATGGCAACGGGAGCCGGGCGGCAGCTCGCTGCCCAGCACTCGCACAGCCTGGAGGGGTGGTATACACACATCCCCGGGATCAAGGTGCTGACTCCGGCCGTTCCTGCCGATGCGAGAGGATTGCTGCTCGCGGCGCTTCGTGATCCAGACCCGGTCTTCATCTTCGAGCACGCCACGCTCTATCCGCTCGAAGGAGAGGTCGACGAGAGCGCCGGGCCAACAGAGATCGGCAAGGCGGTTGTGCGCCGGGAGGGCGATGCCATGACGCTGATCACCTACGGTGGATCGCTCGGCAAAACGTTGCAGGCCGCCGATCAGCTCTCCGTCGAAGGGATCGAAGCCGAGGTGGTCGACCTCCGCTCGCTCCGGCCGTTGGATACGCCCGCAATCCTCAGCTCGATCGCGAAGACCCACCGCGCGCTGATCGTGGATGAGGGGTGGCGGATGGGGAGCTTCGCGGCCGAGATCATGGCCCAGATCATGGAGGGCGGTTTCTACGATCTCGATATGCCGGTCGCGCGCGTCTGCAGCGCCGAGGTGCCGATGCCGTACGCCAAGCACATGGAGGAGGCGGCGCTCCCCCAGGCCGCCACGATCATCGCAACCGTCAAGAAGATGCTCTAGCGCCGTGGCGATAAGCGTCGCATCTCTTCGTTCGGTAATCGGGGACCGGGGACCGGGGTTCGGGGCTCGAAGTCAGAAATGCGGACCCCGGACCCCTGGCCCCGGACCCCGAAGTCGGGCTGCTCGCATCTCGGCGCGGCGCGAGTGGATGTCGAAAATAGAGTCTGACAGAAACGCGCAGACTTTTGGCGAACAAGCAGGCTAGTGCCATGGCTGAGTTTCTGATGCCGATCCTCGGGGCTGACATGAGCGCAGGCACGCTCATCGCTTGGCGGAAGAAGCCGGGCGATGTCGTGAAGCGCGGTGATGTGATCGCCGAGGTCGAGACCGACAAAGGGCTGATCGATGTCGAGATCTTCGTGAGCGGGGTGCTCGAGAAGATCGTGGTCCAGCCGGGGCAGACTGTTCCGACCGGGACGTTGCTGGCGATCATCCGTGAAGAGGGCGCCCTGGAGACCGCTGCCCCGCCAGCGCCACGCCCGGTCGCCCCACCTGTGGCGCAACCTGAGGCGCGGGTGGTTGTGCCACCAGTCGCGCCCGCGCCCGCGGGGCGCGTGCGAATCTTGCCGCTCGCAAAGAAGCTTGCCGCGGAGCTGGGAGTCGATCCTTCCACTGTGGAGGGGACAGGGCCCGGAGGCGCGATCACGGGGGAGGATATCGAGCGAGCTGCGGCCAGCGCGCGCGCCGCGGCGCTGGCCGCTCCTCGCGCTGAGTTCGATCGTGAGGCTCGGATGCGTCAGACCATCGGCGCCGCAATGGCCCGCTCGAAGCGCGAGATCCCGCACTTCTATCTCGCCACAACCGTTGACATGGATCGCGCGATGCGGTGGCTCGCCGAAGAGAACCTGAGACGGTCCGTGACCGATCGGTTGCTCTACGGCGTCTTGCTCATCAAGGCGGCAGCCTTGGCGTTACGTGAAGTTCCCGAGCTGAACGCCGTGTGGCGAGGCGGCCAGTGTCTTCAGAGCAACGCCATCCATGTTGGGGTGGCGATCTCGTTGAGGCAGGGAGGCGTCGTGGCGCCGGCTCTTCACCAGGCCGACCGCCAGAGCCTCGACGACCTCATGCAGAACTTCCGCGATCTTGTCCAGCGCGCAAGAAGCGGGGGGTTGCGAAGCTCCGAGCTTTCAGACCCGACGATCACGGTGACGAGCCTGGGCGAGCAGGGTGTGGAGAGCGTGTTTGGCATCATCTATCCACCGCAGGTGGCCATCGTGGGGTTCGGCAAGATCGTCGAGCGCCCGTGGTCGGTCGAGGGACGCATCGTCTCCCGCCAGGTCATGACCGCCACGCTCTCTGCCGACCATCGCGTGACGGACGGTCATCGCGGCGGCCTCTTTCTTGCCGCGGTTGACCGCCTGTTGCGGGAGCCGGGCCGCCTATGACGGGTGACGAGATCCGTGGGGCCGTGCTTCGGGTGCTTGGCGAGATCGCGCCCGAGGCCGATCTCTCCACGATCAAGCCGGACGTTCCGTTCCGCGATCAGCTCGATCTCGACTCTATGGATCTGCTCAACTTCGTCATCGCGCTTCACGAGGCGCTACGCGTTGAGATTCCCGAGGCGGATTACCCCAAGCTCGCCACGCTTGATGGAGCCGTCGATTACCTCACGACCAGGACGAGCTAGCGCCGCGCTGATATGCGTCGCCCGCTTCGGGGTTCGGGGCTCGGGGTCCGGGGTTCGCAAGAAATTGACGCCAGTGGACGGCTCCTGAACCCCGGGACCGGATCCCGAATGCGGGTTGATGGAAACGTGGAGAGGTTGGGCGAACAGGCAGGGTGGTGACGCTTCAGTGTGAGAAGGCGGACGCTGCGTCATGGCGTCCGACAGGGGAGTTGGCGCCCCACGTGTGGCGCGTGGTCCACTCTCCTGCTCTCTGAACTACTTGAAATTGCACGATTGGTCCTTGGCATCGACGATGCAGTCGCTTTGGGGAAGCGCGAAATCGCACGTGTTCGGAACTTTGAGCGGAGGCGATAGAGATATGACTGGGGTGGAAGAGTTTCGCCGGCAGCTCCGTGAAGCTCGTGAGCGGCTCTTGAGGACTGTCGCCAGCACCGACGAGGAGCTGGCCACGTTGGAGGCCCACCCGGCCGGTGCCCTTTCCGAGGATGCGGCTATAGTGCTCGCCGCAGGTGTCTTGTCTCGGCTGGAAGGGCAGGAGAAGCACGCGCTGGACGAGATCGACGCGGCCCAGGCTCGGCTTGAAGCCGGGACCTTCGGGGTTTGCGAGCGCTGCAGCCGTCCCATCGCGCTCGACCGTCTCCGTGCGATGCCAACCGCTCGCTACTGTATCCCCTGCCAGTCCCGCGAAGAACAGTAGAAAAAAACGAAAGCCTTTGAAGGGCCTCGCCGCTGGAGGTTCGGGACGTCTGATTTTGATCACGGGGCGCCCTAGTGTCGGCAAAACCACCCTGATCCGAAAAGTCGCCGACAGCCTTTCGGGCCGAAGACTCGGTGGCTTCTATACTGAGGAGATGCGCGTCGCTGGTGAGCGCCACGGCTTTCGTCTGGTGACGTTTGACGGGAGGGAGCGTGTGATGGCTCGCGTCGGCATCCGTGGGCCTCACCGGGTCGGGAAATACGGAGTGGATGTCTCCGCCATCGATCAGCTCGCAGAGTCAGCGCTCGAGCTGAGAGGCGAGACAGAAATCTATCTGGTCGATGAGATCGGAAAGATGGAGTGCTTCGCCTTGAAGTTCGTCTCTGCGATGCGTGCCCTGCTCGATTCACAGAAGCTGATCATCGCTACGATCGCGCAGAAGGGCGGGGGCTTCATCGAGGAGGTCAGGCGGCGGCGCGACGCGTTGATCTTGGAAGTCACGCGTGAGAATCGTGATCAACTCCCGGAGCAGGTTCTGGCATGGCTTGAAAGCGCCAAGCGCGCTTGAGGAGGCGAATATGGGGAAGATTGCGAAAGCAAGTGTCCGGGAAGTTCCAGTGAAAGTCTCGGTCGGCAAGGTCACTCTCAACGGTGACCTCGCTCTGCCGGAGGGAGTGCATGGCATCGTCCTCTTTGCTCACGGAAGTGGAAGCAGCCGCTTGAGCCCGAGAAATCGCTACGTCGCCCAAGTGCTTCAGAACGACGGACTGGCCACGCTTTTGATGGACCTCCTCACGACCGACGAGGAGTCGGCCGATGCGCGAACGGGCCATCTCCGCTTCAACATCCGGCTGCTCGCCGAGCGCCTCGTTGGTGCCACCGATTGGCTCAAACAGCGGCCTGAAACACGCGGGCTCAAGATCGGCTACTTCGGCGCGAGCACCGGCGCAGCGGCGGCGCTGGTTGCAGCGGCTGAACGCCCGGACGTGGTCGGCGCCATCGTCTCGCGCGGCGGCCGGCCCGACCTCGCAGGGCCAGCCCTTCCGCTCGTGAAGGCCCCGACGCTACTAATCGTGGGCGAGTGGGACGATCCGGTGATCGCCATGAACCAAGAGGCGCTCGCGAAGCTCAACGTGGAGGCAAAGATCGAGATCGTTCCCGGCGCAACCCACCTCTTCGAGGAACCCGGCACCCTTGAAGTGGTCTCGCGCCTAGCAAGCGACTGGTTCCAGCGCCATTTGGCTACCACAGCCCGGTAGAATTTATGCGCAGGGGCCGCGGGCGTTCCCATCTGTAATAGCTTTCAGCAATCAGCCGTCAGCTCTCAGCCCGATTGTCCGGCCAGGGTTCAAGCTGAATGCGAAACGCTGATCGCTGAAGCTTCGGTCCGACGGCATGGGAGAGTAGGTCGCTGCCGGGGAAAACCGAAACACCCGGATTAGGAATCCGGGTGTTCGTGTATCGGCGATGGCTTGCGGTAAGCCTTCGCTGCGCACTAACCTGATCATGGCGCTCATGGCCTTGATACCATATGCAAGTACTATTGCATATAGTGCCACCCTTGGCTAGACTACTGCTGTATGGTCCGGCGGCGTTTCTGGATCGACCAGATAGAACGAGCGTGGAAGCGTCGCTCCGTGATCTGGCTATCGGGCGTTCGGCGAGTCGGCAAAACCTTCCTCTCGCAGAGCCTCCCCGGTATCGAGTATTTCGACTGCGAGCTCCCCCGCGTTCGGCGCATGATGGATGACGCCGAGGCCTTCCTCAAACCCCTCCGTGGCCGGAGGATTGTCTTGGACGAAATTCACCGCCTGGAGCGCCCTTCAGAGATCCTCAAGATCGCGGCAGACCATTATCCGAACATTCGAGTTCTGGCAACGGGGTCCTCGACCTTGGGGGCGTCAGCAAAATTCCGTGACACGCTTGCTGGGCGGAAGGCGGAGCTTTGGCTGACCCCCATGACGACCGAAGACCTTGAAGATTTCGGCCGGATGGATCTGCACCATCGTCTGCTGCACGGAGGCCTCCCGCCTTTTTTCCTGGCTGAGAAGCTCCCTGAACGCGATTTCCAGGAATGGATGGATGCATACTGGGCGAAGGATATCCAAGAGCTGTTTCGTCTTGAAAGACGCCACTCGTTTCAGAAGTTCGCCGAGCTCCTCATGGCCCATAGTGGAGGGATCTTTGAGGCGACGAAGTTTACCCGGCCCTGCGAGGTCAGCCGCACCACGATCTCCAACTACCTGGCCGTGCTGGAGGCGACCTTTATTGTGCACGTGATCCGCCCTTACAGCTCCCACCGCCCCACGGAGATTATCTCTGCTCCGAAGGTCTATGGGTTCGACACAGGGTTCGTCTGTTACCATCGTGGCTGGCACGGCTTGAGGCGCGACGATCTGGGTGTGCTGTGGGAGCATTTTGTTCTGAGTGAGATGCACGCCCATCTGCAATCTCGCGAGATCCGTTACTGGCGCGACAAACGCGGGCACGAGATTGATTTCGTCTTCCCTCAGAGGGCGCGTGCCCCGCTGACGATTGAATGCAAATGGTCTGCGTCAGACTTCGATCCTGGAAACCTCCAGGCCTTCAGGAGGCGCTATCCGCATGGAGACAACCTGGTCGTTGCCCAGGACGCGGAGCGTTCGTTCGCGCGATCTTACGGCGATCTCTCTGTCCGGGTATTAGGGTTATCGGAATTGATCGCGCACCTAACGAATAAAAGACGATCACAAGCCAAATGATTCACGGTGGCGTTGCCGGAGGGGCCCCACCCGTTCCCATCCTGAACACGGCAGTTAAGCCGGGATCCTGCCACCCCGTTAGAAGATCTCTCTGACGCATGCCCTATCTCATTACGAGCAGGTCGTCCACGAGGAGCATGAGATTCCAGCCGTCCCTGGCGCGCAGGCGAGCGGACTCGAAGAACGGTCTTGGACCGGTGTGGTGAAATGTCTGGAGGATGACGACGCGAGAGCGTCCGCTGGCCGCCTCGGCGAGGCGGAGGCTCTCGGTAAACGGGATCGAGTCATCGCCCGCGCCGTGGGCGATCAGGAGACGGCCGGAGATCCGTGGAACGCGGGAGAGAGGGGAGAGGGAGTCCAGCGCCTCTCGGACAGTGGGAGGCAGGGCAGCAAGCAACGGGGCCACCGCCTCCTCTCTGCGGTTGAGCGCGAGGTTCAGAAGACTCCGACCTGCTCCTCCGAGGCCGGCTTCAAG
>DATEAO010000357.1:0-2603 GCA_035288345.1 Candidatus Methylomirabilota bacterium
CCCACATATGTTCAGCAAGGTCCTCATCGCCAATCGGGGTGAGATCGCGCTCAGGATCCTCCGGAGCTGCCGTGAACTCGGCATCCGGGCTGTGATCGCTCACTCGAAGGTCGACGCTCACTCTCTCCCCGTCCGGCTGGCTGACGAATCGATCTGTATTGGTCCAGCCGACGCCCCCTCGAGCTACCTCAATATTCCCAGCATCATCGCGGCTGCCGAGATTACGGATGCTGAGGCGATTCACCCCGGTTATGGCTTCCTTTCAGAGAACTCGGGGTTCGCTGAGATCTGTCAAGCTTGCCGGATCACCTTCATTGGTCCCCCGGTCGAGGCCATCCGTCTGATGGGTGACAAAGTCCAGGCGCGAGAGAGTGCCCGGCGCGCCGGGGTCCCCCTTCTCCCCGGAAGCCGGGGCGCGCTGCCTGACGATGAGACCCAGGTGCTCGCGATCGCTGATGCTGTGGGCTACCCGGTGATGCTCAAGGCGGGTGCCGGAGGGGGCGGGCGCGGGATGCGCATCGTCGGATCACGCGACGACCTTCTCCAGGCGGTGGCGATGTGCCGGGCCGAGGCCGTGGCGGCCTTCGGCTCAGGCGAGCTGTATCTCGAGCAGTTGCTTGAAGGCGCGCGTCACATCGAGGTGCAGGTCTTGGGGGACAAACACGGCCGGCTCATTCATCTGGGCGAGCGCGACTGCTCGATCCAGCGTCGCTATCAGAAACTGCTAGAGGAGTCTCCCGCCCCGGCGATCTCAGGGAAGACTCGCGATGGCTTGGCGGAAGCGGCCCTGGCGCTCGCTGGAGCCATCAACTACGAGAACGCCGGCACGATCGAGTTTCTCGTCGATGAAGCAGGCAGTTTTTACTTCCTCGAGATGAACACGAGGATCCAGGTGGAGCACCCGGTGACCGAGATGGTGACAGGAATCGACCTTGTGCGTGAGCAGATCAGGATCGCCGCCGGCGAGCCGCTCGGCTATGATCAGTCTGCCATCCGGATCAACGGCCATGCGATCGAGTGCCGTGTGAACGCCGAAGACCCGGTGCGCTTTGTGCCGAGCCCCGGAACGATCCATACCTGGATTCCGCCCGGCGGCTTCGGCGTGCGCGTTGACAGCCACTGCTTCCCGTCGTACGTGGTGCCTCCGAATTATGACTCGCTGCTGGCCAAGCTCATCGCCCACGGCCGCGATCGAGCTGAGGCGATTGAGCGGATGCGACGGGCGCTGGGCGAATTCGTGGTTGACGGAGTGAAGACCACGATCCCGTTCCATTTGCGCCTTCTCCACGATCCGGCCTTCGTCGCCGGGGGTTTCGCGCTCCCTCAGCTCGAACGCTCGCTGTAGCGCCGCGCCGATATGCGTCGCCTCACTGCGTTCGTGTTCCGGGGACCGCACTCCGGGGTTCGGGGTCGGGGGTCCGGGGTCCGAGGTCCGCAAAGGCTGATCGAGCAAACCCCGAGCCCTGGTTCCCGAAGTTGGAGCGAGCCCCGGACCCCGAGCCCCGGGCCCCGACTATCCGCGCAGCACGCTGGCTGATGACGAGTCTCCCGCTGGATGTTTACGCGATCCTTGACTCGACGATCAGTGGGGGGCGGGATCTCAGGGAGATCTTGCGCGCCGTCATCGCCGGTGGCGGGAAGATGGTCCAGCTCCGCAACAAGACCGGTCCGATGGGGCAACTCCTCCCTTATGCTCGAGAGCTTCGACATCTCGCCCGTGAGGCTCACGTCAACTTCATTGTCAATGATCGACTGGATCTGGCCCTGGCGATTGAGGCTGACGGGCTGCACGTCGGCCAGGATGACCTTCCCGCCCGGGAGGCGCGTCGCTTGCTCGGGCGGGAGCGGATTCTTGGCGTCTCGTCTCACAGCGTGGCCGAGGCCCTAAAAGGCGAAGCGGACGGCGCGGACTACGTGGCAGTCGGCTCGATCTTTCCGACTCACACGAAGGCCGAATTCACACTGGTCGGGCTCGAGCTGCTGAAGCAGGTGAGGGAGCGATGCTCCGTCCCGCTCGTGGCGATCGGTGGGATCACCGTGGAGAATATCGGTGAGGCGATCAAGGCGGGGGCGGACGGAGCCGCGGTCGTCTCTGCCATTGGAGCGGCGCCAGACCCGGAACGCGCCACCCGCCAGCTCGTCCAGGCCGTGCGCGACGCCAAAGTGGCCGACCTCGGGGTTCGGGGTTCGGGGTCCGGGGTCCGCGACGGCTGATCGAGCGAACGCCGAGCCCAACTTCCCGAAGTTAAAGCCATCTCCGAGCCCTCAACGCCAACTGTCCGATGTCTCAGGGGGAGGGGCCCGTCGCTTCATCCGCGGGCACAACCGCGCCGGGGTTTGATTTGAGGGATCCGTCTGCTATAATCGTCCTAATCTTTTGACTATTTATGCAGGCGTCAGTGGGCGTCCTCGATCTTTTCGGCTCCACAGACGGTTGAGTCCTTCGAGAACACACTGAGTTGATCCTGCCAATGGCTTCCGTCCCCGAGCGCAGGTGTCTCTTATGGGCTTTCTTGACAAGATCCTGAACGCAAAGCGAGAGGAGGTCGCGGGGAGAAAGCTCGAGTTGGCCATGCCCGAACTGGAAGCGCTGTGCCGCGGGC
>DATEAO010000358.1:0-4283 GCA_035288345.1 Candidatus Methylomirabilota bacterium
CGACTCCGTACCGCTCCCATGAGATCTCGCGCACTCTCTCCCCCCGCCACGCCGGCGGCGGCTCGAGCGGATCGGCCGTCTGAAGCTTCACCGCGTAAGCCCCACTGCCCAGCCGGCCAATCGCCTGCCCGGTCCGCAGGGTCACCAGCGGTTCAACGGGCACCGGCTTCGCTTCAACCGGCAGGAGCGGCAGGTCGAGGAGCTCCCGCCTCACCGCCTGGGCGTCTTTCGCGCTCAGCGCGAACGCGATGATGGGGCCGACATTCCCCAGGATCTCGTTCTGCAGCCCCTCGGGCAGCTGCGACGGGTACTGGTGGGCCAGGGTCACCGCGAGGCCGTACCGCCGCCCGCGGGAGAAGAGTTCCCGCCACGTGCCCTCGGCGACGCCAGCGAACGTCTGGAACTCGTCGGCATATAGATAGAAGGGCACCCGCTCCTCCTGCCTCAGATCCTCCCGGCGCATCAGCTCGAGCTGGAACTTCGAGAGGAGCATCTGGCCGATCAAGAGCATGCTGTCCGGGGCGAGCCCGGAGAGATCCAGGAGAAGGATCCGCTTCTCATCGAGCGCTTGCCGGATCGAGAAGCTCGACGTCGGCCGGCAGAGGGCCTGGCGCACTTGCAGCGGCCGGAGGAACTGATCGAGCCGGCTCACGATGGGCAGGTGCGAGCCCTTCGGGTACTGCGGAAAGGTCGCGGTCCAGAAATCACGGAGGTAGTCGTCGGCGACAGAATCGAGCACCGTCTTCCTGAACGCTGCGTCTTCCAGGAGCCGCTTGACGTGCCACAGCGTCGCGCCGGGCCGCCCCATGAGGCAGGCGAAGGCGTTGCCGAGGATCGGCGTCATCCGGGCGCCGAACTCCTCCCCGCCGAGCGCGCGCTTGAAGACCGTCATGAGTTCATCCGACGCGCGCCCCCGGTCGTGCCCCTCCTCGACGACGAGCGGGTTGAAGCTGACGGGGTTCTTCGGATTCCCGGGCGCGAAGTAGATGACGTCTTCAGCCCGATCCTCCGGAATCAGCGGCAGCAGCCAGTCGCGGAAGAGCTCCGCCTCGGGGGCGATCACGCCGACCCCACGGCCGGCGTCAAGGTCAACCTTGATGAGGTTCAGGAGGAGCGTGGTCTTCCCGCTCCCCGTCTTGCCGATGGTGTAGAGGTGCCGGCGGCGATCTGGCTCCGCGAGGAGCGCCGGGAGGCTGCCGAAGACCGTCCCGACCACCACCCCGGGCGTCTCCTCGATGGCCTGAAACACCGCCTCATTGTTGCTGACTCCGGAGCTGACGAGGTCGTTGAAACGGCCGGCGAGCGACGGAAAGAAGCCGTGGATATCGCGGAAGAGCGCGGCGCGGAGCCGGTCCTGCTCGCGCTGGTCGTAGGCTTCGCTCTTGGCCTGCCGGCGCGCCTTGTCCTCCTTGTTGTGGTATGAGCGGAGCGCGAAGTATGCCACTGGACCCAAGACCAGCCCGAGGAGGATGATCCATCCGATGGCGTCGAGCATGAGCGCGTCGGTGATCCCGAGCCCTACGACACCGCGAGCATCCCTTTGCTCTTCCAGTCGATCGCGAGGTCGAGGTTCTTCTTCTTGACGAGCTCCTGCACCGCCTTGCGCACAGCGTGGTGGCCGACCGTGACATAGGCCCGGAGATCCTGCTGGTCGAAGACGTCCAAGTTAAAGAGCGCCGAACCGGGCAGATAGCCGGTTGCCTGCTCGGCGAGCTTCACGAGCTTGTTCTTGAGCGACCCCGCGAGATACCAGGAAACGTCGAGGCTGGTGCCGTAATCGCGGGCGCTGACGAAGAAGGTGTAGTCGTCGAAGCGCTCGTGGCTCACGAGGAGAAAGTCGCGCTTCTTGCCCATGAGGCCCTTGAGCCACCCGGGCGCGACCGTCTGCCGGCTCCAGCTGACGCCCGGAGCTCGAAAGGCTTCAAGCTGCGCCTCGACCGCGCGGACGAATCCCTCCTCCTCGCCCTGGCATTGCTCGAGCATCGTCGACCAGTTGTCGAGGATCTTGCCTTCCTTGAGCGTGACCATGCCAGCCTCCTCGAGTAAATAGAAGCCAGAAACATCCCCAGCTTCTAGCGAGACCGACGCGAAAGCCTCATCGCTCCCCTTGCCCAGTCCGGCTGAGAACTAGAATGTCTAGCCGAAGACATCAGCGTAGAGGCGGCGGTAACGGCGTCGAGGGTGGCATGTCACAGACCAAGATAAGCTCGCCCCTCCATTCCGCCGTCCCGCAAAGTGTCGCCAGAGGGGATCTCAACAAGCCCCGAATCTTGCCGAGATAGTGCGCCTCTTGCTGAGGCGATGGAAGATGCCAATCTCCTGGACGATCAGTATTTTGTCGGTTGACGTACAAGGTCAGCCCAATTTCCATGCCTACGAAAGGTGGCTCCACTTCATCACTGCTCCGTACGTCAACTCGCACGGTAACTAACTCACGGTGGCCCGGAAGGAACGGCGATACACGGTATTGGGCGCTGCCAATCACTCGCTCCTGACCGACGTCAGTAGCTAGACTCAACGGAGCTGCCGCCAAGATCTTTGCCATTCTCGACACGACAGCAGAGACCTCGAGGATAGGTTTCCGAATAATGCTAATCCGAAAGTCCGGGCGCCCCGGTGGAAATGACACCACAGTGGACCCAACGCCCAGTCGAAACGTGAACCCAGTAACAATACTGATAAAGGACTCGTTCCCCTGAGTGACGGCAACGGCTCTACAACGTTCTGGGGGTCCAAACCCCTTCTTCAGTTTCGTTACCGCACAAAGCGCCAGGATCCCTTCCTGATTTTCTGCAGGGCTGGGAAGACCACGCACTAACGTCGCACAGGTCGCTCCCTCGCAGTCGAAGACGGAGCCCACAGTGGCAAGCTTTTCCCACTGACTCACTAGCTCTCCGCCACGAACAGCTTTCGAGACGGGCGCCCAGCCAAAGATCGGGACCCTTTCTGTCTCACGAGCGAACTTGTATGGAAGCGCAACCGGAAACGGCGGAAGGTATGTGTTGGGATCATCTTGCCGGCAGTAATACCCTGTGACCCCATCGAAAGAACACGCCGTCCCCTCGCGGAAGGTCTGCTTGGCTAGAAGAGCGGTCGCACCGCGACCAGTCATCATCTTCTCATACGCTAGCTTTGCATTCCCGAGGTCGGCGGTCACCGCAAGACCGAACCGCTTTCCTTCCCAGCCGCTTCGCTCCTCTCCTCCCGCGGACCCAACCAACATCAGCGATACGAGAAGGAAGCTACCTGCCCGATGCATGGCGCTTATCCCCAGTCTGAAAGATGTAAGCCACCACGACGTTAGTGCTCACCGTCGTTAGGCCAAGCGCGATCGACAAGACAATTGCAAGCGCATCAACACTCATTCCACTGCCTGGAACGGCAGCCAATCGATTGGAATACCCGAACGCCCAAAGCGCTACTGCGACCGCCACACCAAAGATGAAGATTGGGCCACGCACGACCAGACCGAAAAGGGAAGAGGCACCTTGAAAGGCAATCGCCCGACGCTGTGATCGGAAGACGAAGTGAGTCGCACTGCCGAGATATCCCAAAAACACCGGAAATACAATCTCGAGGAGCCGAATGGCTTGATCAAACGTCAAGGGAAAACCGATCGCTGGTGCGACAAGGAAGAAGGTGAATTCTGCCGCAGTGATAACGAGGCTTGCGGTGACAAGCCATGTTCGAGCTGCCTTGAGGTCCATACCGTTACTCCTTCGTCCGTCTCAGACAGCAAATAAGTTTCCCCGGGACCTCAATATTTCCGAATATCTCGGCCGTTAGTCGATATCAGCACGGCCCCGTCCTTCGCCGTCACGAAGAGCCGCCCCCAGATCTGCACCCGCCCAATTTCTTCTTCGCCGCATCGTAGGCATCGATCAGCCGCGGCCCGGTCTTGTCGCCGGCGAAGATCAGGAGGTGCCGGACGGTGGAGAGCCGCGGGTGCTTGTAGCCCTTGTTGGTCCCCTCGTCCTTCTTGCCCGCCGAGACCACCATCCAGGTTGGGCTCACGGCTTCGAGAAATTCCGGGCTGCTCGACGTGTCGGAGCCGTGGTGGGGCACCTTCAGGACATCGGCGTCCAGTTGCTTCTTGACGTCGGGGTCACCGAGGAGCAGCTCCTCCTGCTCCTCCTCGGCGTCCCCCGGGAAGAGGAACGTGGTCTTGCCGAACGTGAGCTTCGCCACGACCGAGCAGTTGTTCGCGTTCTGCTCGCAGAGATCGCCGTCGAGGCCCTGCTTTGGGTAGAGGGTGCGGAGCCTCGGGCCCCCCGCCCCACATG
>DATEAO010000359.1:0-4316 GCA_035288345.1 Candidatus Methylomirabilota bacterium
CCGATTGCTTACGTGGACTACCGCCTGGGACTGATCGAGGACCTTTATCTCGTGCTCGGCGATTTCGCCCGTGACGGCAGCCAGGTCACAATCAAAATTCAGGTCAACCGGCTGGTGTCATGGCTCTGGATCGGCGGGCTGATCCTCACGATCGGGGCCGCGATCGCGATTCTGCCGGATCGCGGAACGGGGTCAGGGGCCAGGGGTCAGGGGCCAGGGGTCCGCTAAGAGAGTCCGTCACGGATGTTCAGCGAAATCGAGACCCCTCATCCCGAGCCCCGAACCCCGGACCCCGGACCCCGAACATGGTGGCGCTGGGCGATTCCGTTCGCGGTGGTTCCGGTGCTCGTGCTGTTGGCGTACGGGTTCTCGACAGACCCGCGCGCCATTCCGTCGCCGTTAATCGGAAAACCCGCCCCGCTCTTCAAGCTCCAGAGCTTCGACGGCAACCAGATCAGCCTGGCCGAGCTCAGGGGGAAAGTGGTTGTCTTGAACTTCTGGGCCTCCTGGTGCTACCCGGCCTGCTACGAGGAGGCGCCGGTGCTGGAAGGGGGGTGGCGGGAGTATGAAAGGAGAGGCGCGATTGTCCTCGGGGTGGACATTCAAGACACTCAGGAGGCGGCGCTCAAGTTCATCAACCGGTTTACCCTCACCTTCCCCAACGCGCCTGATCCCACAGGGAAGGTCTCGGTGGAGTATGGAGTCTACGGAGTCCCCGAAACATTTTTCATCGACAGGCGTGGCATGATCAGGAAGAAACACGTCGGCGCGGTGACGGAGCCGGTGTTCAGAGAGTGGGTCGAGAAGCTCCTGAAGGAAGACGCATGAGCCGGGGTTCGGGGTCGGGGGCTCGGGGGCCGGGGGCCGGGGGCCGGGGGCCGCAGTCTGGCATCAGCCAGGCACGCTCGATCCCTGCGTTCAAATCCCTAACCGCGGGCCCCGGACCCCTGACCCCGATCTTTCTGCTGCTTGCGACCGTTCTCCTGCCTGTCCTGGTAACGGCGCAGGTCCCGGCGCGCTCGGTGGACGAGCAGGTCGTGATGGAGATCGCGGCCCAGCTCCGGTGCGTGGTCTGCCAGAACCTCTCCGTCGCCGACTCGCCGTCTGAGACGGCAAACCAGATGCGCGCGATCATCCGTGAGCGGCTGGCCACTGGGGAAACCCCGGAACAGGTTAAGGCGTACTTTGTCGAAAAGTACGGAGAGTGGATCCTGCTCGCCCCTCCCCGTCGCGGTTTCAACCTCCTGGTCTGGACTCTTCCTTTTGTTGGACTCTTTGCAGGGCTTGTCTTCCTCTTTTTTGTCGCGCGAAGGTGGAGCAGAGGAACGAAGACTGCTTCTGAGCCCGTGGACCGCGAAGCGCTCGAGCGGGTCCGTCGCGAATTGACAGAGCTGGAGCCGTGAACCTCGCCTTTGCTGTCATCGTGATCGCAATCCCCTGCCTGATCTTCGTGCTCCTCCCGTACGCGAGGCGGGGGAATGTGGTGGTCATTCACGAAGAGCATCCACTGGCGGCGCTCCAGGATGAGAAGGCGAGGATCTATCGCGCCATCAAGGAGATCAGCTTCGAGCACCAGGCCGGCCATCTGTCCCAAGAAGACTACCAGGAGCTTCGAGGGCGCTACGAAGCTGACGCGGCGCGCCTCGTGACGAAGATCGACGCCGTTGGCGAAACGGCGCCTCGTCAAGCCGGCCGGGCTTTCACACGAGCCCATGAAGCGTCGCCGCAGCGGCTCCCGTGGAGTCGCCGGCCGCTCACTCTCGTCTTTGGCTCGGTGCTCCTTGTGATCTTCGGGCTCACACTCGGCCTCGGAGTCGCCCGCTACACCGCCCCTGATCCCGCCGCCATGCCGCGGCCAACACCCCTCACGCTGGAATCACCGTCCGATGCGCCTCCTCCAGGTGCGAGTGGCGGGTCAGGCGGGCAACGCGTGATCACGCCGGAAATGCTCCAGGGGATGCTCCGCGCCGCGCATCAAAGCCTGGATGAAGGCCGCTACCAGGAGGCGATCGCCGCGTACAAGGCCGTGCTCAAACGAAATCCGAAAAACGTAGAGGCCATCGCCCACCTTGGAATCATCCTCGGCTTGGCCGGTCACACCGACAACGCGATAGAAGCGCTTGACAAGGCAATCGGGATCGATCCCAATTACGCTCACGCGTATTGGGACAAGGCGCGCCTTCTCTCCGAGCAGAAACAGGATCTGAAAGGGGCGGTCAAGGCCTGGGAAAAGTTCACGCAACTCGCGCCGCCAGGAGCTGACCGCGATCAAGCGCTTCGCATGATCCAGGACGCCAAGGGGCGCCTCAAATAGCGCGGGGATCGGGGTCAGGGGTCCGGGGTCTGGGGCTGGCAGATTCAAAGTGTTAGGCTCGGAACTCCTCCCTGCCCCACACGCCCAAATAATTTTTCAGCGCCCTGCTGGTCCTACTGCTCGGCGACTTTCGTAAACGTGCCTTCGTTAGAACCGAGGGTGGTATACGTGCCGACTAACGTTTTTTGATCCTCTGAGATCTGGTACTTGACGGTGACACGTCGGTTCCCGACCCACCGGAGCGTCAGTACCCCATCCTTGATTTCACCATCCTCCTTCCGATAGGCAGGAGTGCTGATGAACCAAGATACGTAGGAGCCCCATGAGTAAACCACTTCGGCTTTGTGATCGCCTTTAGGGTTTGCTGGATAGACCTTCCAGACTACGAGAGTGTGATCAAGTACCCCCCCACTTTCCCACCCACTTTCCTGAAAACGATGCAACCTCGGGTGGGATCGCGCCGTCTGGAGCTTAAGAGTCACGTTGCTGCGCTAGAGAAACCCCAACGAATTTGGTATTCTTCACTTACCTTATTATGGCGAACAAAGCTGACGCCGCCGGACGTGTCGAAGAGCTTCGCCAGCTTATCCGGGAGCACGATTACAAGTATTATGTCCTGAACAGTCCGGAGATCTCTGACGCGGGGTACGATCGCCTCTTCCGAGAGCTCAGGCAGCTGGAGGAAGCGAATCCGGAGCTCATCACCCCTGACAGTCCCACCCAGCGTGTCGCTGGCGTCCCGGTCGACCTGTTCGCGGCGGTCGAGCACAAAGCGCCCATGCTCTCGCTCGACAACGCCACGAGCGAGCAGGACCTCCTCGAGTTTGAAGCTCGTCTCACGCGCGCGCTTCCCGGCGCGGCGTTCGACTACGTGGCAGAGCCGAAGATCGATGGCCTCAGCGTGGCGCTCCTCTATGAGAACGGGCAGTTCGTGCGGGGAGCCACCCGCGGCGATGGCCGCGTGGGAGAAGATGTCACCCAGAACCTTCGAACCATCAAGTCGATCCCGCTCCGCGTGAGAGGGCTCTTGGCCGACTCCCGCCTCCTGGAGGTCCGCGGCGAGGTCTACATCCCGCGCAAGGCGTTTCAAGAGTTGAACCGAGCGCTCGAAGACGCCGGCGAACCCACCTTTGCGAATCCGAGGAACGCGGCTGCAGGATCGATCCGCCAGAAAGACCCCGGGGTGACGGCCAGGCGGCCACTGGAGATCTACCTCTATCATGTGAGTGTGGCAGAGCCGCTCCTGTTCCGGACCCACTGGGAAGCCCTCGAGGGGCTCAAGGCGTCAGGGTTTCGAGCGAATCCCCGCTCCCTGCGCTGCCGGAATATCCGCGCGGCCAGCGCGTACTGTCAGTCCCTGGAGGCGGAGCGCGACGATCTCGAGTATGAGGCCGACGGCGTGGTGGTGAAGGTGAACTCCCTCCCGCAGCAACGACAGCTTGGCGCCACCCTCCACCATCCGCGCTGGGCGATCGCGTACAAGTTCGCGGCGCGCCAGGCCACCACCCGAGTGCTGGCTATCGAGATCAATGTGGGAAAGACCGGAGCCCTCACCCCAACAGCCCAACTTGAACCCGTGGAGGTGGGCGGGGTCACGGTGAGCCGGGCCAGCCTGCACAATGAGGATGAGATCAAGAAAAAGGATATCCGCGCGGGGGACAGTGTCCTGATCGAGCGCGCGGGTGACGTGATTCCCTACGTGGTGCAAGTGATTAACGAGCGGCGGCTCCCCGATGCCCAACCGTTTGTCATGCCGGCCCGCTGTCCGGTCTGCAAAGGACGGGCGTACCGTCCTGAGGGAGAGGCGATCTGGCGCTGCACCAACTCCGCGTGCCCGGCCCAGCTCAAGGAGCGGCTGCTGCACTATGGCTCTCGCCGGGCCATGGACATCGAGCACCTTGGGGCAGCGGTGGTCAACCAGCTCGTCGACCGCGGATTGGTCAAGGACTTTGCTGATCTCTATCACCTCAGCGTGGAGCAGGTGGCTGAGCTTGATCGGCTC
>DATEAO010000360.1:0-5582 GCA_035288345.1 Candidatus Methylomirabilota bacterium
CGATACCGCTCCACGCCGACGCGCAGCATCGTCCCCTTCTCGGTCGGGAGGTCCTCGAGACCGTGAAGCCGTCGATACGCGAGGTCATACGCCCGCCAGAGCCAGCCCACCATGGCAGAGAATAGAATCACACGATCTTGCGTGAGGTCAAGGCGCACCAGCACCATGGAACAGACCCGGCCAGTCAGAGGCATGGACCTGGTCTGGGTCGAGTGACGAAGCACCGGCCTTACGGAGCTATTCGGGGCGTGATAAAATCACCCCGCGTTCATTAATGCTTTATTCATGGAGGTCACCATGACGTTTGATCCCAGGCACAAGAGCCGCACGCTGCTTGACGGTCCTGATCGCGCGCCGGCGCGCACCTACTTCAAGGCGATCGGGTTCACGGATGAGGACCTCACGCGGCCTTTGGTCGGCGTGGCGCACTGCTGGATCGAGATCACGCCCTGCAACTGGAACCATCGAAAGCTGGCTGAGAAGGTCAAGGAAGGGATTCGCGCCGCAGGCGGCACCCCGATCGAGTTCAACACGGTCTCGGTCACCGACGGGATCGCGATGGGCACCGAAGGGATGAAGGCCTCGCTGGTGAGCCGGGAGGTCGTGGCGGATTCCATCGAGGTCGTCACGCGCGGCCACCTCCTCGACGCGCTCGTCGGGATCACGGGTTGTGACAAGACCATTCCCGGGGCCGTCATGGCCTTGGCGCGACTCAACATTCCCGGGCTGATGCTCTACGGGGGATCGATCAAGTACGGTGAATATCGGGGGCGACGCCTCACCGTTCAAGACGTGTTCGAAGCCGTGGGCGCGTTCAACGCCGGGAAAATATCTCAGGAGGAGCTTCATAACATCGAAACGTTTGCCTGCCCGGGCGCGGGCGCCTGTGGCGGCCAGTTCACGGCCAACACCATGGCCACGGCGTTCGAGATGCTCGGGATCTCTCCCATGGGGTTCAACGGCGTGCCGGCCACCGATCCCGCAAAAGAAGAGGTCGCGTTCGAGTGCGGCAAGCTGGTCATGGAGCTGTTGAAAAACGGCGTGACGCCGCGCCAGCTCATCACAAAGAAAACGCTCCACAATGCCATTGCCGGAGTGATGGCCACGGGCGGGTCCACCAACGCGGTGCTCCATCTCTTGGCGGTGGCTCGCGAGGCCGGCGTCAAGCTCTCGATCGACGAGTTCGACAAGATCAGCATGAAGAGTCCGTTGCTCGCCGATCTCAAACCGTGGGGGCGCTTCACCGCGGTCGAGATGTACGAGGCCGGAGGGATGCCGGTCGTCGCCAAGCGTCTCTTAGACGCCGGACTGCTCCACCCGGATGAGAAGACCGTCACAGGCAAGACGATCGGTGAGGAAGCGCGAGCAGCGCGCGAAAAACCGGGGCAGGAGGTGATCCGCCCACTCACGAACCCGATCAAGCCGACAGGCGGGATGCACATCCTGAAAGGCAACCTCGCTCCGCAAGGCTGCGTGGCAAAGGTCGCGGGTGAAACCAGGACCGTGCATCGCGGTCCAGCGCGGGTGTTCGACCGCGAGGAAGATGCCTTCGCCGCGGTCAAGGCCGGGAAGATCAAGGCGGGAGACGTGATCGTCATTCGCTATGAAGGGCCAAAGGGCGGGCCCGGAATGCGCGAGATGCTCGCGGTGACCGGCGCGCTTCATGGGGCCGGGTTGGGAGAATCGGTCGCGCTCATGACCGATGGCCGCTTCTCCGGCGCGACGCACGGCTTCATGGTTGGCCACGTGGCGCCTGAGGCCGCGGACCGCGGTCCCATCGCGGCGCTGCGCAACGGTGACATCGTCGTCTTCGACGTGAAGAAGCGGCGGCTCGACGTGGAGCTCTCCGCGTCAGAGATCAAGAAGCGGCTCGCCACATGGAAGCCGCCCAAGCCTCGATACAAGACGGGCGTCATGGCCAAGTACGCGCGGCTCGTCTCCTCCGCCTCGGAGGGCGCCGTCACCGGGTGATAGTTGATGGACCCGTGTCGGGTCCTTGGCGTATATTCTCATTCGGTCCACCAGAGTGGGCGCTGGGAGACTGGTCCGAAGGCTGACCGTGATTGACAAGGAGGGATGTGCATGATGGAACGATGGTTCCCCGCTTTGTTCGTTCTGGCGCTCTTCCTCTGGTGTGCGACGTCCGTGGTTGCGCAAGAGGCGAGTGCTCCGAAACCAGGTCCGAGCTTGGCGGAAATTCGGGCCAAGCTTTTCGGACAGGCTGGCCAGCCCGGCTTGGTGGCGGCCCCTGGTCCATTTGATCTTGGATTTGAACGGATCGCGCTGACCGCTCAGGATCTTCCGCAACTCCTGAGCCTCGTGGAGGAGTTGAAGGACCTCCCTCCACGTGCCGAGGTCATCCTGAGAGGACAAGTTGACGGGATACCGTTCAAGGTCAAGAGGGAGAGAACACGCAGCGGTAACCTTGAAGCCAAACTCGAAGGCCTGAGGTTCGCCGACAGAGAGCAGTTTCTGTCTGTTGCGAGCATGCTCCTTCGTCAGGGGGTGAAGGAGTTCAAGCTCGAGGGGCTGATCGGGAACAGAAAAGCCGAGTTGAAGTTTGAAGAGGGCTCTCCTCCCGCTCAGGTCAGCGGAGAGCCCCTGAAGCCGAGCCAATAGGCAAGTGCTGCTTCCCATTCTTTTCCTTTCAACGTTTGCTCTTGCGGGATGCGTGGCCGGGAGCGCCACACGGCCCGTCCACTCTGAGCACCCTGCTCTGACACTCAAAGGGCACACCCACACGGTCACCGCGCTGGCGGTGACGCCGGACGGCGCGCTCGTTGCTTCAGGCAGCCGTGACGGGACCGTGCGTCTCTGGAAGCTTCCCGGCGGCGCCCCTCACGCTGTTCTGCGCGGACACTCCAGAGCGGTCTGGACCGTGGCGATCTCGCCTGACGGAAAGAGACTGGCCTCGGCGGCGGACGATCACACGGTGCGCGTATGGGCGCTCCCTGATGGACGGCCTTCGTTGGTGCTTCATGGTCACACCTACTCGGTCCGCTCGCTGGCGTGGAGCCCCGATGGGCGGCTCTTGGCCTCAGGGAGCCGGGACAGCACGGTCCGTCTCTGGGACGCCGAGTCGGGCGCGGAGGCGGGAGTGCTGCAGCATGGCAACACGGTGCGGGCGCTTGCGTTTGTGAGCGGAAGCAAGCTGCTCGCGTCCGGTAGCGCCGATGACGTGATCCTCTTTTGGAATCTCGCCACGCGCGCGCTGGAGCATGTGCTCTTGGGTCATGAAAACACGGTGCATGCGCTGGCTGTGACACCGGACGGGAATACGCTGGTCTCCGGGAGCGCGGACAAGACCATCCGTCTCTGGGACATGGGGTCGCGCAGGGAACAGGCTGTGCTCGTCGCTGACCGGCTGGGAGAGCCGCCCACGCGCTGGGAGCGATACGGGATTCAACCGGGCCCGGAAGTCCTTGACCTGGCTGTGGCGCCGGACGGTCGCATGTTCGCTTCTGCGCACCGCGAATCGCCGATTCGGCTCTGGGATCTTCCAAACGGCCAAGAAATCGGCTTAGTTCGGAGTCCCGCTGAGACGACGTATGCGGTCGCGTTCGCTTCCGGCAGTCGCTGGCTCCTCACTGGAGGAGATGATCGAGCGGTTCACCTCTGGGATCTTTCAGGGAAGATCGGTCACGAGCGCTTACCGCTCAGGACCGGCGCCATTGGGGTAAAATAAGCCCGATGGCAGCGTCGGCTGGGTTCCACCCAATAACACATCGGATGCATTGGTGGGCGCAGACGCGCGTCTGTTTCGCTCTGGTCGCGATTATTCCGGGCGCTGCCGCTTGCGCCGGTGTGGTCCCGCTTGAGACGGCGCTCAGAGAACCGGCGCGGATTCAGCCGATCCTTCGATTCGGCGAAGATATGTTCGCGTTTCGCAATGACGTGAGGGCCCTGAATCCCGGGGAAGACGACCTTTACTTCAACTACTGCTTCGTGATGACGCGAGGGGTCGCCCAATTCCACAAGTTCGCCCGGTTCGATCCGATGAGACCCAAGCTCTCAGCGGAACAGTACATCGAGCGCGTGCAGCAGGTCGTCGCCCGTTCTCCGTGGCAGGACGCGCTCCCGGCTGACGACCGCGTGCTGATTCCGGGGTACGCGAATCTTCACGACTTCTCACGGGGTGAAGAACGGGCAGTCAAGGCCGGGCTTGGCGGAAAGTTTTGGACCCTTGTGCACTGGACGAACTGGCGGGTCACGTTCCCGGTGTCCCGAGAGCACCAGGGACAGGTCGCCGCTGAGATTCTCGCCGAGCTTCGCGCGGGCCGCCCGGTCCTGCTGCTGGTGACGAACTGGCCGGAGCCTGAGCTGAATCATGGGGTCGCGGCGTATGACTTCCGGATCAATGATGGCGCTGTCGAGTTCGTGGTGTATGACCCGAATGAGCCGGAGCGCCCCGGGATCATCGGCTTTGAGCGGGAGCCGAGCCGGTTCTGGGCCACACAGCTCTTCGATACCAAACCAGGGCCGATTCGTGCCTTCCGAATGTACTACTCGCCGTTTATCTAGCCGGGGACAGGGGCTAGGGGTCAGGGGTCCGCAGTTCGGGGTTCAAAGTCCGGGGTCCGGGGCCAGGGGCCAGGGGCCCACGTCCTGAATTGCGAGCCCCAAGCCCCGGACCCCAGACCCCGAATGTGATGCTCGCTTCTCGCCACGGCACAAGAGGGTGTCAGGACCAAAGTCTGACAGAAAGGTGCAGACGTTGGGCGAACAGGCAAACTAGTCGAATGAACTCGTCTCTGGTGGTCTCGAATGCCGCGCCGGTCCGCTCGCGCCGCTGGTACTCTCACCCGTACAATCGGGCAGAGCTGTACCGTATCGCGGCGCTCTGCGCGCGCATGCTCCCTCGATCTGGACGCCATGCGGCGTCGGCGCTGCTGGCGCGGCTCGCCTGCACGATGTTGCCCGTGGAGCGGGAGAACGTCAGGCGAAACCTCGGCAGGGTGCTCTCCGGGGCGGATCCGTCGAGGCTTGACGCCGCAGTCTCCGCGATTTTCAGGAACTTCGCCCTCTGCTTCTCGGACCTGCTCACGGTGAATCGAGCGCCCTCCGCAACACTTCACCGGTACCTCGAAGCCACGCATGGCGAGGAACACTTCAAAGCCGCGTCCGCCCGCGGGCGTGGTGTCATTGTCGCCACGGCCCACATCGGGAATTGGGAGCTGGGCGGCCGTCTCCTTGCCGCGGGGTGGCAGCGTCCCACTCATGTTGTGCTCGCCGCTGAAGAGGATCCGTCCATCGAGGCGTTTCTTAGACAGGGCGGCGATGGGGTTCGGTTCGTGACCCGCGACAGTCCCACCAGCTCGCTCTCTCTGCTCACCGCGCTCAAACGGGATGAGGTGGTCGCGGTTCAAGGTGATCGGGCCACCGGTGGCCGCGCCGATGTGCGCCTGCCGTTCTTCGGCGCGCCGGCCCTCTTCCCGATCGGCCCGTTCGTCTTGGCGCGCGCGTCTGGCGCCCCGGTGCTCCCGGCGTTTTGCGTGCTCGGCGAGGACGCGCGATACCGGGTCTTTATGGAGGCGCCGATTTGGGTTGAGCGCGGGAACGAGGAGCACGGCCTGGGTCAGCTC
>DATEAO010000361.1:0-25307 GCA_035288345.1 Candidatus Methylomirabilota bacterium
TATCGGCGAGGGAGATGGCGACTACGCTCCGAAGGCCGTGATCGCTGAACCACATCTCTGTCGCGGCGGGAGGCACGGCGTTCCCGTCGCGGCCGCGCTTGGGAGAATGGAACGGATACTTCCCGACAGTGATCGAGCCCAGCGGCTTCCGCGTCGCCACGTCGATGTAGTCGACGCGTGGGTCAGGAATGTGCGTGAATCCCGAGTTGGTCACCCACGCGACCTTGCCGTCAGGGGAGAGCGTGACATCATGAGCGTTGGCGCCGGTGTCGATCCACGTGATCTTGCCTGTCGCCAGCTCCACCACGCCGACCCGAGGATCGCCGGGCTTGTAGGGCCGGTTCGTCACCGTGAACCACAGCTCCTTGTCATCGGGGCTGATCGAGAGATCGTGCTGGGCGCGGCCGAGCTTCAGCGGCTGCTTGACCGTGAGCGTCGCGATGTCGATCACGCTGACAAAGTTCTCTGTCTCGTGACCGACAAAGAGCGTGCGGCTGTCGCTGGTGAACGCCACGTCATGGGTCTGGCGCCCGAGCTTGAGGCGCGCCGCCTCGGTCAGTGACTTCGTGTCGATGATCGAGACCTCACCCGAGCGGCGGTCGCTTGTCGCCACCCAGCGGCCGTCCGGCGAGATCCCGAGATTGTGAGGCTCCCGCCCAACCGGGATCCCTTTGACGAAGGTGAGGTTGGGGACCGCGCCCCGGAAGACATTGACCGTATCGGTCTTCTCTGAGACCACGAAGAGTGTCACCGACTCCTCTGCTGCAGCCGTTATTCCAAGTGAATGCGAGAGCAAGACCGCGATGATTCCGATCCGAACAATTTTCCCGATCATTCCGCCTCCTTTTCGACTCTGATCGTTCTACACGGTGGACGATTATACGCTCCGGTCGAGTGTGAAGAGTCGTTGGGCGTTGCCCGACCGGATCATTGCTTTTTCCCCGTCAGGGATCGGGAGCGCTTCGATCCGCGCCGCGCACCCCTTCATGTCTCCGATGTTGTGAGGGTAGTCGCTTCCGTACAGCATGTGACTCGGGCCAGCCAGCTTATAGGTGAGGAGGAGCGCCTCCACGTCGTAGCAGACTGTGTCGTAATACAAACGCTTCAGGTATTCCGAGGGGGGCCGACTGATTCGGGCCCGGCAGTCGGGAATAAAGCGGAAGCACTGATCGAGACGGCCGGCAATGAAAGGGAGCGTGGCCCCGGCATGGCTCACAATCAACGGCCAGTCCGGGTAGCGCTCAAAGACACCGGCGTAGATCATCCTCGCGACGGCCAGAGTAGTATCGATCATGAATCCCACCGCGGGCACCAGTCCGTACTGGTCCATCTGCATCGAATCGACCCCTGGCGGAACAGTAGGGTGGAGCAAGACCGGAAGCCGCCGTATATTGAGCGCCGCCCAGAACGGTTCGAACCGCGGGTCATCCAGCGGAGTGTCATTGACGTTGGCCAGCACGATCAAGCCGACCATCCCGAGCTGATCCACGGCCCGCTCCAGCTCCTTGAGCGCCAGCTCAACATCCTGGAGCGGCACACTTGCCAACCCGCGAAAGCGATCGGGCCAAGCCGCGCAGACCTCTGCCAGGTGGTCATTCATCACCCGAGCGACTTCACCGGCCATATCGCCCTCTGCCCAGTAGCAGTTGGGCGAGGTGTACGAGAGAAGCTCCATGGCCACACCGACCTCGTCCATTGCGCGAAGTCGGGTCTCCGGGTCGAACATCGGCTCGGTAAACGTCATGAAGCGAGCGCCCTTTCGCATGACGATGGTCCGCCCCTCGATATCCTGCTGGAGTGAATACCGATGGGCGCCGCACTTCGTGAGCAGCTCCACATACGCACGAGACAGGATGTGATTGTGCACGTCAATCAGTCCCATGGCTCTCCCATGTGGTGCCTACGCTTATGGTTGTGTCCGCAGGTCAACACTGAGCCTTTATGATACGGGCTGCTCGCCGCTCCCGCAAAGGTCTAAAATCGAAGCGGCTCCCGCCGCTTCACGCCCGCGTCGAGAAAGTCTTTGCTGGTTGACCGCGTGTCGATGATCGAGACCTCTCCCGAGCGGCGGTCGCTGGTCGCCACCAGCGGCGGCGAGATCTCAAAAATTGTGCGGCTCCCGCCCGACGGGGGATCCCGCTGACGAAGGTCAGGTTGGGAACTGTGCCGCAGCCGACATTGACCGTGTCGGTCTTCTCTGGACCACGAAAGGCGTCACCGACTGGAGGTCCTGTTTTAAAGTGCTTCGCCCGGCGCCTCCTGGCAGACATTGGCAAATGGACAAGCGGGAGGCTCAGCCTCCTGCAGGGAGGCGGCAGCCTTCATGACCGGCGTCACCCCGAGGAACTGACACTCAGCAATCAGGAACTCCTTGAGGAGCCGGGCCCAGAACTGATAGAAGTTTTCGCTGGTCGTTGCAGCCACGCGACCGGCAAAGATGCCGACCCATTCCGCGAGATGATCGGCCAGGAATTTGACAGCCGCCTGCTCTGTGATCGATTGAGCCTCTGCCTTCCCCTCTGCTCCCGCGTGGGCCGCTTTCAGGAGAAGCAGGCTCATGAACTCAAGCTCCACGGCCACGTGGTCAGGGAATTCCTTTCGCTCTGCAGCTAGCCTGAACCCGAACGCTTCGTAGAAGCCGAGGAGGTCCGCCAGGCAATGCCCTTTCCTGGCTAAGGCGAGGGGATCGTATTCGCTTTCGTACGGCGTGGCGGCCAGCCCGACGCCGAAGAGGCGGTGGGACTCTGCCGCTGATGGCTCACCCGGAATTTCTTTTCCGCTGGCAATAGGCGCGAGAAGAGCCCGGTGACCTTCAGGCAGCGCCTCGATCACCCGTCGCACGCTTGAAAATACCTCCCGCGCTTCCTCACCAGGATCCTTGTTCGGCCAACCCCTGCACGTTTCCTCGAAATTCGGAGTGCGGAATTCGGAGTGATGAATTCCCCATTCCGCATTTCGCATTCCGCATTCTCCTCGTGATGCGCCAGGGGAAAGGAACACCAGCGACAGGAGCTTGTAGCACGCGCTCCGCGCAATCGTCTCGTCGATGGTCCAGGGCATGCTCACCGCCTCACAGGGTTGAACTTCACACTGATCCAATCAGAGAATGACTTCCGGGCGCCGATCTCCCCCGCGCCACCATCCCAGGCAGCGAACGCCGCGGTCATGCTCTTCCCCGGCCCCCACTCGGGATCGTGATGGTTGCCCGCGGCGAAGGGGCGGGCGATCACCACGCTCCACTCGCCATTGGCGTAGACGCCCTTCCCGAGTGCGCTCTGCCTCTCATTGGTCGTCAGGCTGCTGAAGCCCTCGGCGACCTGCTCCTCCACGGAGCTGCGCTTGTCGGGTTGAGAGCGCGGGTTGCCCAGGACCCACCCGGTCAGATAGCGCTTGGCCTCCGGGTTCGTCCAGCTCCTGATGTCATACGGCGGCTCCCCGGGAGCGAACGGATACCAGTCGAGCCAGGCGTTGGGGTAGAGTTGGGTGACATCCTGGAACGTCTTGTCGATATCCTCCTGCCAGTCCGCCTTCCAGTGGAGGATCAGGACGCGCTCCTTCGGGGCGCCCATCATGATCGGCGCGCTCTTCCCAAGTGGAACCATGAGCGCGACAGCATCACGGAAAGTGTCGGTGTACATCACGGAGCTCTTGGTCGAGTCTTTCCACTTCAGGAGAAACGCGACCCACGTTCCGTTGTGAACGGCCTTCACCGTGAGCTTCTTGATGGAAGGGCTGAGGTTCCAGGGCGGAGTGATCGCCTGAGGCCCCAGGGTGATCTCAGCAGCCTGGGCCGAGCGCCAGCCCGGCCAGGCCGGATCAACCGGGACGGCTCCCGTGACGAACCGAGCCGTAAGGCTCTTCTGTTGAGCCTCTACCACAGCGGCAGAGAGCGCAAGGCTCATAACAAGCGCTGCGAAGAAAAATCGTCGGGCTCTCATGACCACGCTCCTATGTATCCTATGTAATGTTGTGGCGGTAGACCTGTCGGGCCGCATCGTAGAACGGCCTGAGATAGTCCGGCTCCTTCACGGGGACCCTCACGATCTCTCGCCCTTTCTTGTCGTATCCCGCAGCCTCACCGGTCGCGGGGAAGCTCTTAAAGCTCTCGATGATCTCCTTGGTATCTCCGAAGAGGTGAAGCAGGCCCAGCAGCTCAGGATCGTCCTTTCCTTTTAGGTAACTCTCGATCGCCTGGTCAACTCCGGGCCCGAACATCTGGCGGAGAAACTCTCTCGGGACGCTGACCGGTGGGATGTAATAGACGTTCCCTTCGAGGCCGAGCTGCGGGTAGAGCGGGAGCGCCACCTTTTTCTCATAGATGAGGAAGTCCATCGGGCTATCTGCCCTGGCCTCGCCGGGCTTGGAAAGGAACCCCATCAATCTGATCTTGCCGATGCAGGTGGTGACGCAACGCGGCTGGACCCCCTGCTCCACCGCGGGGTAGCAGCCGATACACTTCTGGGAGATGCGAAGCACCGGGTTAAAGAGCACCTTCTCGTACGGGCACGCTTTGACACACTCGCGGTACCCCCGGCAGCGGCCCTGGTCCACGAGTACGATCCCATCTTCCTGGCGCTTGTAGATCGCCTGCCTCGGGCAGGCAGCCAGGCACGCGGGGTAGGTGCAGTGGTTGCAGATCCTCGGCAGATAGAAGAACCAGAGCTTGTGCGCTGGCATCGTCTCATACCCGCCCTTGTCGAGGCGTCCGGCTGCCTCATCCTCGCCGGCGTTGGCGTGAGACCAATCGAGCTCTGCGGGCATGTGCCCGAGCACTCGCTCTCCGGGAGGCGCGGCCTCGAAGATCGTCTTTCCCGCGTATCGCTCGCCCTCCCACGGCTGGGGGCCGAGCTTGTCGAGGATCTTGACGTCCCACCCCATGGGGTAGCTGCCGTACGGCTTCGTCTCCACGTTGTTCCACAGCATATATTCCTGACCCCGCCCCACGGTCCATGTCGTCTTGCACGCCATGGTGCAGGTCTGGCAGCCGATACACTTGTTCAAATCGAAGACGTAAGCGATCTGCCGCTCAGGGCGCGACTCAGGGAACGGATACTCCATCTCACGGCCGATCTGCCAGTTCTTGACGGTCGCCATGGCTTACCCCCTCACCTCGAGATCCGGAGGGGGGCTCCACCCCCCTTCCGATGCCTCCCCCCGGAAAGTTGCGCGGGCCAAGCCCGCGCTCGGAGCGCTTCCGCCTGGCGTGGCGGACGATTCGACGAGTTGAGCAGAGCTTTTCAGCATCCTGCTAAAAGAGCTGTAGGCGCCGCGCAAGAAGCGCTTCATCGCCTCGTTCTCATAAGTGGGCCGGAAGCCGTGAGCAGCCGGATGCCAGAGGCCCTTGCCACCAATCCCGCCCGCCTCCGCCTTGGTGATCTTTGCCATCGATTCTCGCGGCGCGCCGATCACGGTGTGGACATCGGCGAGGAAGCCTTTGCCGATGAGTTGGCCGAAGACCTCTTTGCGGACGAGCGAGTCCGTTGAGAGCGTGGGCCTGAGCCAGCCCCGGGTCACACTTTGATGGCTTCCGTAGCGGAACATTGCCTGGTAGTGCGTTGCGGGGTTCTTGGCCAAGCCGTCAGCCCTCAACTCGTGTCCTTTAACCGAGCCGTGACTCGCCCCGTACATGTTGAACCACATCCTGACCACGCCGCGCGGCGTGCCCGGGTAGTAGCGGACCCGGCACATCATCCGGGCGACTTTGTACAGGGCGTCCTCCGGCTTCCAGCCGCGGTACGGTCGGTCCTCTCCCCAGCCATCGACCCAGATGTAGTCGCCGTCCTCAACGCCGAGAGTCTTCGCATCAACAGGGTTGATGTCAGCGTACCCCTCGGCCAGGAATGGCATCCGCTTGTCTCTGCGGTAGACATCGCTGAATGGCCCGAAGACGACAGAGAGGAAGTCGGTGTCCGGCCCTGTCGTGTGGGCGCCGTGACGGTACTTCGGCGTATGGAAGATAAATGGATAGCCGCCGGTCACCAGCGGGCTTGGCGTCTTCTTGAGATCCTCCCACGGCATCACCAGCGTCAGAACCTGCCTGACATCAGACTTGGCGAAGTCGCTCGATGCGATCCCGAACTGATCGGGTGGGACCGGCTTGATGGCAGGATGAGGCTTGGCCACGATGACGCTCGGCTGATAGAAGGTCGCTTCAACCGGCTCCTTGTAGACGAGCAGGTTCTCACCGACTCTCAGGAACTCCTCCTCCTCGCGGTAGAACTCGAGGCGCCCGGTCTTCGTGTACCAGGGGCGCGACTCCTGCGTCTGCTCCCACCCGGTCTGCCGGGGGGTCGTGCGCGTCATCATCAGGGCAGGCACCCCGTCGCGCGCTAGCCTCTCAAGCTCCTCGAAGCGGTAGCCCTTCGTCGCGTTGGAACCGGTCAGGATGCGGTTGAGATAGACCTCGACTCGCCCTTCATGCACGAACTTCCAGTAGTCGAGAAAGCGCCGATCGCCGGTGATCTCAGCGAGCTTGGCCGAGACGCCAGCCGGGACCTCAAGGTCGGACCGGGTATCGAGGAGCCTCGGGTGAGGCGTTCTGGGAAAGACCGTGAGGAAGGGGTTCGTCACCGACGCGCACATGTCGGGGAACTTCAGCTCGTGCCAGGCGTCCACGGGGAAGACGATATCGGAGTACTCGCAGGTCATTGACCACCACCACTCGTTCGTGCACCACATCTCGATTCGCGGAAGCGTGTTGGCGATCACGTCGTACGCGCCCTTGGCGTTGCCAAGGATCGAGTTCGAGTTGGCCACGAAGACCGCCTTGGTCGGAGCGGGCATGTGCGTCTTGCCGGTGAACATGGTGTTGCCGACTCGAAGTGGCCGGTCGCCCGAGTTCATATAGTGGACCGACTCTCCCTTCCAGTAGACGCGCGGGCGCGCTGGCTTTGCCGGGTCAAGCTCGATGTCGAAGGGGTTCTCGCCGATGTACTGCGGCAGGCCGTTGAAGAGCGCGGCCCGATAGTTTCCGGCGTAGCTCCCCACATTGCCCCCTTTCTGGCCGATATTCGCGGTCAGCGCGGCGACAAGAAAGATGGCGCGGTCCTTGAGGTCAGCGTTGAAGAACTGGTTCGGCCCCATCCCCACCGGGATCAGCGTGCGGCTTCGGTTTCGAGCGATCTCCCTGGCGAGGTTCACGATCGCCTCGCGAGGCGCCCAGGTGATCTCGGAGACCTGCTCCGGCGCGCAGTTCTCGTCGAGGTAGCGGCGCATCAGCGTGAAGAGCGGCGCGACCCGAAGCTCGGCGCCGTCCACACCCTTCACCGTGAACTCTCCTTCCAGCGCCGGATCAATCCCCAGGGGGTCGAACTGCTCCCCCACCTGGTCGCGACTCAACGGCTTCACCCCGCCGCTCTTTCTGTCCCAGACCGCGAAGTCGCCCCACTCCTGGCGCATCGCCTCCGGGATGAGCTGCTTCTCCTGAAGCGGCCCTGGTGGGGCAGGCTCGCCGGGCTTGAACACAGTGGTGAAGTTCCTGAGCGGCGCGAGCTGATAGCCCGGAATGACCTCGGACGCCCTCAGGAGCGAAAGCGTGTCGAGGCGAACGAGGAGCGGAAGGTCGGTGAAGCGCTTGACGAAACCTTCGTCATAACGCTTCTCAGCGATCAGCACCTGGGCAAGCCCGAGGGCAAAGGCCGGATCGGTCCCGGGCCTGATGATGATCACCTCATCGGCCTTGGGCGCTGTTGCGCTGTACTCGACCGAGACCACGACGACCTTGGTCCCTTTGAGCCTGGCCTCGGTGAGCCAGTGGCTGTCGGGCATCTTGGTGGCAATCCAGTTCATCCCCCAGACGATAATGAGCCCGGCGTGTTCAGCGGCTGAGAGGTCGAAGTCCACGGTCTGCTGGCCGGTCACCATCGGGTGGCCCGGCGGGAGGTCGGTGTGCCAGGAGTAGTTGTCCCACCCCCGAGCGCCCAGCGCCTTGTCGGGCCCCACCTTCCTGATCCACGCGTCGAGGAGCGCCAGAGCGTTGCCGAAGCGGTACTGGCCGTAGATCCGGGTCGCGCCCAGGAGCGGCATCCCTCCGCGAACTTTCACGGTCTGCACTCCTGCTCCCTGGGTGGCCTCCACCATCGCAGGGTCGTACCCCTGGCCCTTGAGGAGCGCCTGCCCGGCCTCGCCGCTGTAAGTTGCCGTGATGTTGACCAGCGCCTTCGCCGCGAGGTCGAGCGCCTGATCCCAGGTGACCTTCACCCACTCATCGGTCCCTCGCTGGAAGAGCTCGGCTGGCGGCCTGCCGTCGGCTCCTCGGGGAAAGCCCTGCTCCACCCATTTGAGGAAGCCTCTCCTCACCATGGGCGCCTTCACCCGGCGGTCGCCGTAGAAGCGGCGCATCATGGTGAGCCCCTTCTGGCAGACACGTGGCTCCCAGCGATGGGTGGCGCGGTTCCCGTAAAGATCAGTCGCCTTGCCGTAGCCGTATGTCGGCTCGATCCTCACGATCACGCCGTTTCTCACATACGCCTCAAGGAGACAGTCATGCGTGTCGTTGGGAGCGCAGAGGAAGACGAACTTCGAGTCGTAGCGCCAGATGTCCCGGTACACCGTCTCCCACTCGCGGCTCGGGTAGTGCGCGAGTGGGTTTTCAACTCTGACCGGTTCCAAGAACTGAAGCGCCCAGGCCTCCCTCGGAAGAAGCGCCAGCGCGCCACCCAGACCGGACAGTGTAAGAAAGTCTCGTCGTGTCAACCCCATGGAGTTGTTCCTCCTGTGGATGGCTTAAGCCTTCGTCACCTTACGTGTGTGTCGGAGAAGAGTGCACCCGGGCCGGCGACCAAGCACGGCAGAGGTCAGCGCACTGACGGCAGAGTCCGTGCTCGGGATCCCATTCCGGGAAACGCGCCCGGACCCTTTCCGCGAGCAGCCGATCCGGCTCGCGCTCGAAGGCGTGGGTGGGGAATCCGCAGAGCGAGCAGCGCTCGCCGGGATACGGCCCTTCTCGCTCACGGCCAAGCGCCCGCTCGGGGTTGGTGGCAAATGAAACAAGATCGCCGTGAGTCAGGCCGTTCCCTTCAAAGAAGCGCTCAAATGCCTCGACCGTCCGTTCTCCCAGCATCGGAAATGCGACGGCAAACTCGGCGAATCGCTCAGCTCGATCTTCGGTCTGAGCTAGTCCACACCGAACGAGTCTCCCGTCAACGTACACGTTCCAGAGCACGCGATAGCGATTCTTCAAGAGCTGTTCGTGGGCTGGGCCGGCGCTCGAGAGCGGGAGATGAGGCAAGTAGTTAAAGCTTGGATCCAGCATGTCGGCAACGTGAAGAAGCTCATGCCTCAAGAACTGAAGCAGACGGTCTGCGTCTATGAATCGCTCCGGCCTCAGGCGGATCCCGACCGATCGCCCTCCAATATGCTGCGGTGAGACGTACAGGTCAGCCCCTTCGTCCTTCCGCGAGCGCGCAGAGGAGACTACGCACGACCCGGTGTGTTCTATAATCAGCGGCTGCTCCATGAGCGCCTGTCGAATAGGCCGGTCAAGCCCGAGCCGCTCAAACCAGCTCGCGTTGAACGCGAGAAATCGGGCTTCTCGCTCCTCGGGATCAGGCGTCTCGTAGATCCGGTCCCGGTGTTGCCGGAACTCTTCCTCTTCCTCTCTGCCTCGCACGGCGAGGAGGATCGTCCCCTCCACGAGGCGAGGCTGATAGTCAGTCGGAAACTCCCCCGGGGAAGTCATTGTGCAGGCTCAGAAGGAATTGGGAGAGACTCATTCGCGGGGCCACACCCCATTGGAAGATCTGGCGGCTCCGGAGAGCGAAGGCGCAGAAACTCAGGTCCGGCTGGAACTCCAGCCGCGCTGCACTCCAACGAGATGAAATCCGCAGTCAGAAGTCCCAGAGCGCCGAAGAACCCTTCCGGATCCTCCCTCGCGAGCTTTCGGCCAAAAGCAGGAGCCCATCGCCCCAAGTGATTCTTCAAGAAGACGCGTGTGGCCTGCCGTGTTGCATCAAGCATCGCGACATCATTCTGCTCGAGCGCGTACGCCTCTTTGCGGCAGAGAAAAAGCAGAAACTCAGACTCGCAGCTCACGTGGTCGATCCGCTCATGAGCTGTCGGCGCGACCTCGAGGCCGAACGCCCGGTAAAACGCCGCGAGATCGCTCATCTCGTGCATCGGCTGAAAGACCGACTCCTCTCCGTACTCGGTCTCGTACGGCGGGACGACACCGCGCGCCGTGTGACCGAAGAGGCGACGGTAGCAGGCTGCCAGCGATTCCAGATGAACCTCTCTGGCCAGTCCGTGAACCGATGAGGCCAGGGCTGATCCTCTCACCCTATCGAGGAGCGCCGCCGCGCCGGCCAATGCCTCAACACCCTCAGCCGTGACAAGTCGCTCAATCGTTTCTAGAGTCGGCGCGCGAAAACCCAGAGCCAGCGCCCCATACAACACACTCCGGCACAACGCGATATCGACTTCGCCCATCTCTTTGTTCGTGACCACCTCTGTTCTCATGGTGGAGCGCCTCAATAAGGGGGACGGTTTAGCTGTCAGCGTTCAGCATTCAGATTTTCGGAAAAGCTGATGGCTGACGGCTGATCGCTGAAAGCTTCAAATCGAGTTGGCGTGCTTGGCCGGGCGCACATGAAGAGGCTCCTCGACGTTAGTCCGGAAGATCTCCTGGCCTTCTCTTCCGTAAGCGATCACGGTGTCGTTGTAGAGCGTCACGCGCTTCCCGCGAAGTGTCCCCTCATAGACCTTCGGCCCTTCCTTCACCTCGTAGCGGTAAATGATCCGGTTGGATTTTCGGAAGAGCTGGAGGACGGCAAGCAACTCACGGTCAGGGTTTTCGTACCGCTCGATCGCCTGATCAACGCCGGGGCCGAACATCTGCCGCAGATAAGGGCGTGGAACCCAGCGCGGTGGGATGTAGTAACCATTCGGCTCGGTGCCGAACTGAGGATAGAGAGGCAGCGCGACCTTTGCGACGTGAACCATGTAGTAGATCGGGTTGTAACGGTCGGGGGTCCACGTCCCGTCGCGGTTCATCTTGACCAACCCCTGAAGGCGGATCTGTCCGATGCAGGCCGCCATGCAGCGCGTCTCTAACGGCTGCCCTTTGCTCTCCGGGTCTTTCCCTTCAACCCGTGGATAGCAGGCGACGCACTTCTCCGAGACCCGGGTGTTCCCACGGTACATCGATTTCTTATACGGGCACGCCTCCACGCACTTCCGGTAGCCTCGGCACTCTTTCTGGTCGATGAGCACGATGCCGTCCTCCGGTCGCTTGTAGATCGCCTTGCGCGGGCAGGCAGCCAGGCACGCTGGGTAGCTGCAGTGGTTGCAGATCCGCGCCAGGTAGAAGAACCAGGTCTTGTGCTCGGGGAGTTGCTCTCCGGTCTTGTGGAACTCACCGGGAGCACCGCGCTGGCCCACAGGATTGTCTTCATAGATGTTCGGCGAGTTCCATTCCTCGTCCGCTGGAAGGTAGCCGAGGACCCGCGCGCTGTCGGGCGTGAGCATCCGCTCAGCCTCGAAGATCGTCCTCCCGTCAAATTTGCCGTACGGGGTTTTGGGATCGGATGAGGTCGCTCCAGTCCACCCTTTCCCTTCGAGATTGGCGCGATCGAGAAGGTCGAGGATCTTCATGTCCCAGAACATCGGGTAGCCGCCGTACGGCTTCGTCTCCACGTTCGCCCACCACATATGCTCCTGCCCTTTGCTGAAGGTCCAGGTGGACTTGCACGCCATCGTGCAGCTCTGGCAGGCGATGCAGCGGTTGATGTTGAAGACGAAGGCAAACTGCCTCTCCGGATACGCCGCCTTGTACGGATAGGTCATCTCGCGGCCAAGCTGCCAGTTATGAACATTCGCCATCGCTACCTCCCCAAAAAGTTCAAAGGCTCAAGCCGCTCAAATCGTCTTGAACGTTTTGAACCGCTTGAACGTCTTGAACCTTAACCGTGCTCCTGCCCCACGCGTTTACGCATTCGCCAATGATCGTGCGAATGGCATCCGCGCCGAGAGCGCGATACGCCTGGTGGGCGCCCGCATAAAACGGATTCTTGAAGAGGCGGAGAAGCTGTTTCTCGTCGAACCCCATCCGCGCAAACTCCTCGGCGAAGACGTACGCCATCTCGCGCACCGCTTCTTCACCTGCCGGCAGCGTCACGCCGAGCAAGATGGTTGGATCATCGGGAGCAGGGTCGTTATAAGGCATGTGTCACCTCATGGCTGCCTGGCCGCCAGCACGGATAGAAAGAGCTCAGGGATTCATTAGATGGCTTGTTCGCCCAGGGTCTGCACGCTTCTGTCAGCCTTATTTCTTGACGCCCACTCGCGCCGTGGCGAGAAGCGAGCAGATCGAGGCCCGAGGGAGGAGGAACCCCGAGGCGTATGCGGTATACGTTGAGGGGTTCCGACGACCGAGAACGAAGAGATGCGAAGCTTATCGGCACGGCGCTAGTCATGGCGGTAAAGGTCGCCGGCCAGGTAGCGCTTCATGAACTCGTTCTCGTTGTCCGGCGTAAACCCGGTGGTCGCCGGCTTCCAGATCCCCTTTCCGCCAAGGCCGCCGTCCTCTGCCTTCGTGATCCTCACCAGCGTCTCCTTCGGAACCGTGTTCACTGCGTGGTTGTCAGCCTCTCCACCAAAGATGAACCCCATAAAGACCTTCGATTTGTGGAAGAGACTGTCGGTCTGGTGCATCGGCATGTGCCAGTTCCGGGTCACCGACTGCTGGGAGCCGTAGCGGAGGTTCGCTTGATAACCCGTGTTCTCAGAGAGCGCTCGTCCGTCGGGGCGCGTCTCGTGAGCCTTCACGCTCTTCTCGGTCGCGATGAACGGCGCGTGCTTCATCATCACCACGTTGTACGGGTAGGCGTGGTTGTACTTCACCCTCAGCATGCAGCGCGCGACCTTGTAGAACGGGTCCTTCGGATCAGCGCCGAGATACGGCCGGTCAGCGGGGTTGGCGTCTATGTAAACATAGTCGCCATCGTTGATCCCGAGATCTCGCGCCGTTTGTGGGTTCATGTGGAGCTGATGCTCGCCGACCGAAGGCGCTCGCTTGTCCAGGCGATACGGGTCGCCGAAGTTACTGTCGTAGAGCATGTGCCAGTCCACGTTCGACCAGCTCGAGTGGACCCTATGCCGGGTCTTCGGTGTCAGGCAGTAGAAGCGGAAGCCTTTCTCCCAGAGGAAGTTCTTCGTCCCCTTCACCTGGCTCCACGGCATCTTCACGTTGCGGATCGTCCGCTCGTCCCAGTGCTCGGCGCTGAGCGGGAGGCCGTAATCCTCGGGCCTCACATACGGGTTTGAGCTGACGATGACGTTGGGGAGATACGGCGTGGCCTCAGGCCCTTCGCGGTGAACGATGAAGTTCTCGCCGTACTCGATCGCCTCTGGCACGTCGGCGTACGCATGGAGCCGTCCAGTATCCGTGTGGAACGGCTCGGAGTCGTGGACCTGCTCGTAGAACGGGATCCGTGGATACGTCCGAAAGAGCATCAGCGCGCCACCTGGTGGGCCGTACTTCCCCGCCATGATGTCGGCCAGCTTGTAGCCCTGTGTCGTTGTCGAGGTATCCAGCAGTCGCTGGATATACACCTCGCGCTTCCCTTCGAGAGCGAACTTGAAATAGTCGGCGAACCGCTTCTCCCCCGTCACCTCGCTGAGCGCCTTGGCGATCCCGGCAAGGATCATCAGGTCGTCCTTCGAGTCGAAGACCGGAGGGATCCCGCCCTTCCAGATCTGGAGGAACGGGTTGGAACAGCTCGCGGTGATCTCAAGCCCTTCGAACTCGAGCCAGCTATTGGCCGGGAGCGCCAAGTCCGCGTACTCGATCGAGGCCGTCATCTGGATGTCGATCGCGACGATCATCTCCACGTTCGGGTTCACGTTCTTGATCACGCCGTACGCCCACTTGGCGTTGTTGATCAGGTTGACGTTGGAGAAGATGATCGCTTTGGTGGGGGTCGGCATGTGAGAGTCGCCCGTGAAATTCTTTCGCCCGAACTTTGGGGTACTCACGATGAGGGCCTGGTCGCCGTGGTTCCAGTACGCCGGCTCCTCATCCTTCGTGTATGCGTGGGCGTCGATCTCCTTCCCTGGGCTGTTGGGATCAAGCGCCGGGTGAAATGGGTCCTCAGCCACCCACCCCTTGAAGCCGGGGCCGGTCCAGGGCGAGCCCTGGAAGAGCGCGGCCTTATAGTTCCCTGCCCAGGTGTGGCAGCCGGCGCCGGGCTTTCCGATATTCCCCGTCAGCAAGAGCGGCAGATAGGCGGCGCGATTCATCTCCGTGGCATGGAACCAGTGGTTGATCCCCTCGCCCTGGTGGATCGCGACCGGCTTCATCGCCCCGATATCTTGAGCGAGCTGTCGGATCAACTCCTTCGGCGCGTGGGTGATCTCGGCCACGGTATCGAGGTCGTAGTCCTTGAGGTGAGTCTGGTAGAGCGTCCAGAGCGTCGCCACCTCGACTTCTTTGCCATCAACCAGCTTAACTTTGAAGCGCCCCTCGAGCGCTGGCGCAAAGCCCTTCTTTGCCATCGTCGCGCCGACATCATCACGAGTGATGGCGCGGGGCCCGTTGAGCTTCTCGTCCCAGATGACGTAGTCGCCGAGCTTGGCATGCTGCTCCTTGGTGAGCCCTTGGACCTTCATTGACGGACCGTCAGGCGCAAGGCCGGTCTGGTAGTTTGGAAAGACCTCGTGGGCGCGGAGCCGCTTGAGACTGTCGGTTCTGACCAGAAGCGGAAAATCAGTGAACGCCTTGACAAAGCTTTCGTCGTACCACTTGTTCTCGATCATGAGGCGGGTCACACCGAGCCAGAGCGCGGCGTCTGTCTGAGGACGGATCGGGATCCAGTAGTCTGCCTTTGTCGATGGCGGGCCATACTCAGGGGCGATCACCACGATCTTGGCACCGCGCTCCATTGTCTCGATGAACCAGTGGGAATCGGTGAGCTTGTTCTCCACCAGGTTCTTCCCGTCCATGATGATCAGCTTGGAGAAGCGAAGGTCGTTGAAGTCGCAGTCCGAGGCCTGGAGTCCGTGCACCCAAGGCTGGCCCGGGGCCTGATCACCGTGCCAGGTGTAGTTCGACCAGTTGCGCCCGGCCTTCGCTCTATCCGGACCCACGCCCCTGATCTTGGCGTCAAGAAGCGCGATGGAATTGTTCAGCCGGTACATCCCGTACTTGCCGATGACGCCGAGGAGCCCCATTCCGCCTCGCATCTTGATGCACCGGGTTCCCGCGCCTCCAGTCGCCTCGACCATCTCAGGCTGGTAGCCCTGGGCCAGGAGCCGCTCCTTCCCCTTCTCACCGCTGTAGCGCTCAGCGATCGCCACCAGCGCCTTGGCGATATCATTAAAAGCGTCCTCCCAGGAGATTTGAATGAACTCGTCCTCGCCCCGGCGATCGAACATGTACTTCGCCTTGACCTCGGGCGTCAGCTCAGGGAAGCCGGCGTCAGCCCATGCCTTCCACCCTCGCCTCACGATCGGGTGCTTCAGACGGTACGGCCCGTAGAGCACTCGGTGGAAGGTGTACCCCTTCGCGCACTGGCGCGGGTTCCAGTTGGCAGTGGCCTTGTTGCCGTACAGATCGGCGTACTTCTGGTAGTCGTATGTGTTTCCGAGGCGCGTGACGATCCCGTTTCTCACGAATGCTTTCACTCGACAGGCGTGCGTATCATTGGGAGAGCAGACCCAATCGAAGGTGCGGTCATACTTGTACTGGTCGCGGTAGATCTGCTCCCAGTTGCGCGCCACCGATCCCGCGAGCGGGTTCTGGTCCGGGTCGGCTGCGGCGAGGAGCTTGAGCGGGAGCGGAAGATCAGCAGCCGCAGCTCCAGCGCTGACGCCGAGCCATCTCAGAAAGTCCCGCCGATTCATCCCGGTCATTCTCTCCTTCGGGTCAAGAGTCATGATCCCGCTCCCTTCAAATCGCCAGAAGAATGTCAGCTCCTTCGACTTTCACCTGGTATGTTGAGGCTGAAATCTCCGCCGGAAACGCCGCGCAGATCCCCCTTGCCACGTCGAACGCCACTCCGTGCCACGGACACTGGAGGCCTCTCGCATGGATAATGCCCTTTTCCAGAGGTGCGCGATGCTGGGCGCAGGTCGCCTCGACGGCGAACAATTCCCCATCGATGTTAAACAGCGCGATCCGTTTCCCCTCGACCTCCACGGCGACCCCTTGTCCTTCACGAACGTCATCCACATGCGCAACCTTCCTGAACTTCGTCATACGCTCCCTTTCGACTAGCAGTCAGCCCTCAGCGATCAGCTATCAGCTTTTAGGCAGACTCCACCTGAGCTGACGGCTGATGGCTGAAAGCTGAACGCTGCATGTCACCGCTCAATCACGAGGTCCTGCCAGATGGTGACCGACTTCTTCCCGTCACGGTCACCCGCGCTCCCGTTCCAGACCGCGAAGGCGACGGGGATTGTCTTCCCTGGAACGAGTGTGACGGCCTGCTTCCCTTTCCCGGCCAGCGCGCGGCGGAGCACCACCCGGTACGTGCCGGTTCCGTGGACGCCATGTGCCTGCACCGCTTGATCAGTAAACGGGCGAGCCTTGAGCGTTCCGAACCCCTGAGCGGTGAGATCCTCCGCCGCGCTCGGCCGCGTCGGGTCCGACACGATGTTCCCCGCGCCCCAGCCCGTCACAAACGTTGGATCGGACTTGAGCGTGAGCGCATGGCGCGTCGGCTGCTCCATCGGCGCCAGTTTCGAGTTCGGATAGGAGTCGATCCCAAGGTTCGGGTAGACGACCTCGAGATCGTGGAACGGCATCTCCAGCTCGGCTTGGCGCTCTGACTTCCACATCCAGATATTCACGAACCGGCCCTTGGCCCCCATCGCAAAGAACGGCGGATCAGGCGTGAGCGAGAACTGAACAGCCGCTGCGTCGCGAAAATCCTGGGGGCGCATCGCGGTGTGATCGTGGCTGTCATCGGTCCAGACGAGGAGGAGCGCGATCTCTTTGCCGTCGTGGACGGCCCGCACGGTCAGCTCCTCCGGGCGGTTGGGCCGCCACCAGAGCGGCATCAGGTGAAGGTTCACGGGCGTGGCCAGACGCCAAGTCCCGTCGTCAGGATGATCAGGAACCTGCTTCACCCGTTTCGCAACGATTCGGAACTTCCGCATCTCAACGCGGGCCCGCTGCTGATCGCTCGACCAGGAGCGGATCAGGTGGGTGAGGTGCCAGGCGTCCTCGCCATAGGCCCAGTCGCTCATCGGCATCGGCGACCCGGGCATGCCGGCGACGATGCGCCGATAGACACTGGCCGGGTCGTGGTTTCCCTTGAAGACCCCGACGGTGAAGTCACGGGGCCGAATCGGATAGCCTCTGTCATCCTTTTGCTCTTCAGTGCCATCGCCCTTGCCGGTCTTGCCGTGACAGGATGCACACGCGTCCTGGTAGCGCTCAAGGGCGCGCGCGCGATCCTGAGGCGTAAAGGGAGGCTGAGGCGGGACGCGAATGACGCCCTTCCCCGAGCCGCCTTGAGCTGGTGGGTCCTCCTGTGGCGGAATCGTCCGCGGTGTCTTCACGAATGACTTCACGTAATGGACCAGCCCCCAGCGCTCTTCCTCTGAGAGGTGCCCCCATGACGGCATCGCCGAGCCAGGCATCCCACGAGAGATCGTGGTGAAGAGATCCTCGTCAGTGGGAACGCGCTCCCAGGTCGAGACCATCTCGAACTTGCCTGCAGAGAAATCCCGCGGCTTTGGGTAGAGCAGGTACGCCGCCTCGCCTTCACCGCGCCCATCCACGCCGTGACAGGCCACGCACTGCTTCTCATAGGTGCGCTTGCCGAGGGTGAGAAGCTGGGGTGTTGCTTTTCTGATCGTTGTTGGCTTCAGCGTGACCGGCAAAGGCTGGCCGGGAGCCGAGGAAGGCGCTTCTGCAGCCACTCTGTCTCTCAACGCTGTGGATCCTGCCACGATAAGCAAGAGCAGCCACGCTCCCCCAGCGAGCATCGCGAATCGTTTCATGATTTCTCCCCAATCTTCACGGCGAGGTCAGCGAGAGTGAGCCTTCGAAGCCGCTCCTCTAATTCGGCTCGGGTCGCCATTCCAATCTCGTGAAGGTGGCAGGGCGACCCCTCGCTACAACGCCGGGGCCAGAAGAGGCAGCGGCGAAAGCGGTCGGCTCCCTCTGTCACCTCCAGAATCTCCTTAACCGTGATCTGATCTGATGAGAGCGCCAAAGCGTATCCTCGTTGATGCCCCCTCGAGGAGACCACGAGCCCTCCGCGGACGAGCTTCTGAAGGATTTTGGCGAGGAAGTTCTGAGGAAGACAGCGTGAGCGAGCGATCTCTTCGATGGGAACAGGCCGAGAGGATTCGTGTTGAGCCAGAGCAGTCATCACGTCCAGTCCGTAAAAGCTCTCCTGTGAGAATTTCATAGGAGTCAGCGCATGCTGCGACTCTTTTCACATGCTAAGTGTGAGGCGTGGCGGATGACAATAGAGCGAACGCCTCATTTTTCTGGTTCACTTTGCCCCCCCCCCCCCCTCACCTCGCCCGTGCCGATATGCACTCACACGCTCACCCTCGAGAGGAAGCGGGTCACAGCATCGTTCACTGGCCGGGGATTCTCGATTGACGAGAGATGTCCGGCTCCGGGTATGACGACAAGTTCCGCGCCAGAGATGCTGTTTGCGATGCGACGCGACTTCCAGGGCGGAAATGGCTTGTCCTCCTCGCCGACGACAACGAGAGTTGGTGCCCTGATCTGGCTCAGACGACCCACGAGGTCGTCGCGTCTGGTCACGGCGTCGATTCCTGAACAGATCGACTTGACACGCACGTTCAGAAAGCGCTGATAATACTCGGCTCGCAGCTTGGGCCGCGACCGGAGTGTCGTTTCCCGAACATGATGGGCATGACAGCCGGCACCATGAAGCGGGGACCCATGATCTGCAGACCCCATTTCATGGCCGTGTACTTCAGCTTTTTCCACGCCGACTCCAGGCCGGCGTCGGTGTCGATGAGCACCAGGGCGCGGACCCGCTCAGATCGGGTTAACGCGGCTCGAAGCGAGAGAAACCCTCCAATCGACAGGCCCATCCAAACTGCGGACGCCACCCCCTCGGCGTCGAGCACCGCTGCGACGTCATCCACCAAGTCGTAAATCGTGTACGGCGACTCCGAAGGTCCCGATCGGCCATGCCCGCGCAGATCGATGTTAATGACACGGTGGGTCCAGGGCAGCCACCTGGTGCGTGAAGAGCGAGCCGTCGCAGAGGAAGCTGTGCGTCAGGACAATTGCCGGTCCCGATCCGCTGACCTCGTAATGCAGCGTGATTCCGTTACGGGTCACCGTCGCCATCGTTCGCACCCCCAATTCCGCGCGTTGACCAGCCTCAGGGCGTCGCACTGAGCTGCCCGGCGGCTCGGGCGATGCCTCATCCAGTCTCGCGGATCTTGGCAGGCAAGGCATCTTCGGTTTTCCGCACGCCAGCCGCGCAGCTCCAGCGCGAGTTGCTGGACGGCCTGATCGGAGGAAGTCGTCCCCGAGCAGACGGGGGATTAGCTTCCTGTCTTTGCTCTCCTTTGATCCCACAGCAGCAAGCCGGAAATGGTTACACCAAGTACGCCGGGTAAGGCAAAGAACACGCCGTTCCCTTCGTACTCACCTCTAACCAGCGAGTACAAGAGGGCCAAACCACCAAGGAGCGGCGCGACTGCGATGGTGGCTATGTAGATTTGGCCTCCAGCGGGATCTCTATAGAACCGCCATGCTCCATAGGCCAGGGCGATGAGTACGCCACCGGGCCATCTAATGTGGGCTAACGGAACAGGTGATGCTCCAATAAGGTTCAGGTACCATGCGGGTAGCAGAAAAAAGACAGCGCCGTAGACCAAGGCTATCGCGCCAAACACCAAGACAACGATCTGTGAGAGCCTATTCTCTTGGCTGAGCTTCATTTGGGCCAACCCTCCTCGCGCTATGGCGCATTCGACTGGATTGCTTGTTCACTCAACGTCTGCACGCTTCTGTCAGACTCTATTTTCGACGTCCACTCGCGCCGCGCCGAGATGCGAGCAGAGAAGCCATCAGCGGTCAGCTTTCAGCAATCAGCTTCGAAGCGGTCATATTCCTGCTGATCGCTGACGGCTGAATGCTGAGAGCTATCGCAGATGCGACGCATATCGGCGCGGTGCTAGGGCCGTCGAGCAACTCCCCGAATACTCGGACGGGCGAGAGGCATCGCCTTGCGAATGCTCTCGCGCCGGATCCATTCGATCTCAAACCCTGCAGCGATGATTGCCTCCTCTGTCCGGCGCGTCAGATGGCAGTTCCCCGCGAGACGCTTCCAGACCGGCTCGATGCGCTGCTGCCACTTCAATCGCTTGGGGTTTCGATCCGCAGCCACATGTTCGAGAAATACAAAGCGGCCACCGGGCCTCAGCACACGGAAGATCTCTGCCAGCGCAGGATGCAGGGCTGGGACAGAGCAGAGCACGAGCGATGCGGTGACCGTATCGAAGGACGCGGGGGCCATCGGCAGCGCTTCGATGGACGCATCCGAGATCTCAACCCGGGGCCCTCCAGAGGATCCCCGCCTGGCCTGCAACCTGCGCCTCATATGGGGATCGGGCTCGGAAAGGACGAGGCGGGTAACGCTCTTCGGATAGTGAGGGACGCTGACTCCGGTACCCGCTCCGACCTCCAGCACCTCGCCAGTCAGACCCTGGAGGAGTTCTCCCCGCCACTGTCCGAGGCAGGCCTCCTCACTCCCTCTCATGAATCGGTCATAGATCGCGGCCATCAACCACGACATAACAGAACAACCCCAGTTACAGCAGTGCCTGCGTGTGCGTAGAGCAACGTAGTGTTCTGTTCCGCCATGTTGCTCCTCCGTTCAGTGGACCACCGTGATCGCGATCGTCCGTCAGGTGAAAGTCCCCTGTTGGGATTTCATGGCCCGAACCGGAAGATCTCCGCGCCCTTCTCAGCCGTGAGGCCACTCCCCTTCGCGTTGAAGACGATGCGGCCGTCCACGATCGTCATGAGCACCCTGAGATCCAGGATGCGCTCGTCGCTGAGCCTGTAAAGGTTCTCGTCCCAGACGGCCAGGTCCGCGAGCTTCCCTTCTTCGATGGAGCCCTTCTCCTTCTCCTCGAAAGCGGCGTAGGCCGCGGTGGCTGTATGGGCCCTCAAGGCCTCCCGCATGTTGATCGCCTCTGCCGGGCTCAGGACGACCGGACGGCCTTTCACTTTCGCTCTTGTGGCGCGCGCCACAGCGCCGTAGAAGGCCAACTGGGGCTCGTACCAGAGCGTGGCGGGAACATCAGACCCGAAGGCGACGGGGATCCCGGTCTTGAGAAACGTCCCGACTGGGATCGAGCGCTGGGCCACCTGCTCCCCCATCGAGCGCTGGAATCCAACGCCGAAGAGGTGTATCCATGAGGGCTGGACGCTCGCCACCACTCCAAGGGCTTTCATCCTGTCGATGTTGCGCTCGCTGGGGAAAGTCACGTGCTCGAGGCGATGGCGATGCCGGGCGTTGGGCGCGGCCTTGAGCGCCGACTCGTAGGCATCAAGGGCGATGTCGATGGCCTGGTCGCCCACGACGTGGAAGGAGAGCTGGAAGCCCGAAGCGTGGAGGAGCCGGGTGATCTCTTTGATCTCCTCGGGCTTCCGCAAAGGGAACGCCCTCTGGCACCCCTCGCTCTGGCAGTTGTACATCAGCGCCGTCCGGGCGGCCGTGCCTCCATCGATGGCCAGCTTCCATCCCCCGAAGGTGCACATCGGATGACGGAAGGCGTTGTCCTGATTCACCTCTTGGCGGGCTTGGGAGATCCCCTCGATGTACTGGAGGAGGTAGAGGCGGATCGGAAGCTTGGCGCTCTCAGCCAACCGCTCGTACTCTTTCACCTGGGACCGATAGTAGACGATCACGTCCTGGACGCTGGTGATCCCATAGGGGAGGTAGAGCCCTGCGGCGTGGGCAACGGCTTCTTCCCACTGCTCCCTTGGCGGTGGGGGCGGCTTCCGGCGCACCAGATCCATCGCGGCATACTGGATGAGGCGGCCGGTGGGCTCGCCGGTCCGGGGATCCTTCTGGATCACGCCCCCGGGCGGGTCAGGACTTCCGCGGCCGACCCCACCCAGCCTGAGAGCCAGCGAGTTTGCCAACCCGAACTGGCCGCTCATGTGAGGGAGCCAGACCGGGTGCTTGGGCGCCGCTTGATCCAGTTCGTAACGGTCCGGACTCTCGCCGAGCGACATGGGGAATCCCTGGCCGCCAACGATCCATTGCCCCTCCGGTTTCGTCCGTGCCGCCTCCCTGACCGCTAGGAGGAGGTCCTCCTTGGTCTGGATCTTAGGAGGGCGGATATCCAGGAAGAACTTCCGCTGGAAGCCGTAGTACATCATGTGGTTGTGGGCATCGATCAGCCCGGGGGTGACAGTCGCTCCCTTGAGATCCACGACCTGAGTCTTCGGGCCGACAAACCGGAGGACCTCCTCGGTCTTCCCCACACTCTGAATCCTGCCCCGCGAGACGCTGAGAGCCTGGGCGACGGAGTCTTTCGAGTCCACGGTCAGGACCACACCGTTCAGGAGGACCAGATCGGCCGGATTTTTCGGCAGGGTCAGTCGAATGTCGCGGGGAAGACGCCCCGAAGCGGCGCACCCTGCCAGGAGCGCCGCGAGGCCGCTGGTAGAAGTCGCGACGAAGCGCCGGCGCGACAGCGCGTTATTGATCGAGAGCGCGATCTCCGGCATGTTATCCCTCCTGCTGCTTCCCGGCCTGAGCCGTATCACCCTCAGCCAGCTTCCCGAGGGTGACTGTGTAGACGCACTCGCGCCCTTGGGCCTTGAGACATCTCCCCAGGGACGGGCGCAGCTCGTAGTTCAGCCCGAGGGCGTCGAGCCAGCCGGTGACCCGCGCGAAGATGCCGCATTCATAGTCGTCGGGGATACCGGCGCGCGCCGCGTTTTCGTGGGCGAAGCGCCGCACGTGCACTTGATACGCGCGGTCGTCAACCTTGGTCACGCGATAATCGAGCAGGTCAGGTCCGAGCAGGCTGATGAAGAGCTCTTGTGCCAGGAGATAATCGTCCAGGGTCGTCACCGGCGGCAACCGCAACGCCCGAGCAATGCGTCGGGCTTTGACTGTGCCGATCTCATGCGCGGCGATCTGATTCAAACGGTTCGCGACCTGCATGCCGTATTCTTTGGCGACCGCCATGAACCAGCGCGCGGCGTGCGACATCCAGCATTTGATGAGCAACGCTTCGCGCTCTGACGGTGAGAGCGCGCGCAAGAGGTCGTTGGCCTTCTCTCTCAACGCCGGTTGCAGATCTACCTCATCCGTCATCGGCGTCCTCCATCATCAGCGCGAGCCCCAGACCGGATTCTTTCCCATGGCTGCTCCTCCTTTTTGCCGCGCTCGCGAAAGGCCGCAAGGGCCAGCTTCTCCCCGGCCAGCTCAGGTGAGATCTCGCAGAAGAGGCTCGGCATCATCTCCACCAGCCACGGCAGGTTCCTGGTAATGGAGCCGGTGTGCAGATGCTCGGTCAATCGATAGGTCGTCGCGACGCTCGGGAACTCCTTCGGGTCCCCGAGCTTGTCGAGGTAACAGTGTAGATCTTCGCGAGCGGGTTCGACTGCACCCCGGGAACGCGAAGGCCCACCCTGGTGAGGCTCATGGCTACCCCCCCCCTCAGGAGCGATCCGCTAGGGAAGCGGCGGTAGTCCAACCCGCCTGTTTTTGAAAAGACCAACCCAGTATCAGCCTTCCCCCAAGGCGACGCGTTGTAAATGGAGGGGTTGCCTCATTTTTCTAGTGAACAAATACCAGGTCTCACAGCATGGACACGGCGGGACTCTGCCTGTAGATAGCCCATCAAGGCGCTGACGGGGAGGAGGGAAGACCTCTGGTCAGAGCAGTAAGAGTGTGGAAATTCTCATTCGATCAAGGCTTTCCCGGAGAGAATAGCGTGCAAGTACTCACGCCCGTTGGCCAGCTTCAGAAAGTGGCGGTACGCCTGAGCCCCGAACCGCATCGGATCGAGCATGTAAATGGTCGTAGACATCTGCCAGTCGCCTTCGAACCCTTCACCGGGGAACTGCTTCAGTACCTGTTCACGCAGTCGAGGAGCCATGGTCGAAAACATCGTGACATTGGCGATATATTCCTTCGCCTGGATAGAGGGGTTCGCCACCTTGAAGTTGCACGCAGCCACGTCATGTGCGATCTCGTGAGACACGAGACCGCGATACAGAGTACGGCCTATGGGAAGATTGAACCAGGTCTTCTGTTTGTTGAACTCGGAATAAAGGAGCACGAGCACCCACCGTTTCGATTCAAGGTAGCAACCTGCCGCGGAATGCCCACAACCCTCAGGCAGCTTCTGCACGATATTCATTTCGATCTCAGCGCCCGCATCCAAGCCCTGAGAAGTTAGAAAGATGATTGCGGCCGCGGCGCCATCGCAAGCAGTCAGAGCGTCTGCCTCATCCGGCGAATGGACCACGACATTCGCACCGCGACATCTTATGTGCGTCTCTGCCGACGCGGTCCCACTTATGAGAATACTGATCACCATGCCACCCAGGAAAATCCAACAGGGGATGGAACAGCCCGGGACGAGACTGTTGCTCATGGCACTTCCTTCTTTCTGCTAAAGCGCCCTCGCGGATCTCGTCAGTGGTGCTCGTGGGCCTCCCCATGAGGCTCGGCTCTCGCACACTGATACAGCGTGTGGGAGTAGACTTCTAGCCCAAGCATCGCTTCGACGTACTCTCTGGCCGCGTCGACACTTTGTCCGGCCCGCTTCTTCAGGCGCATGACGCGGTCGAACCGCTTGTGAACTTCGGCCCTCAGCGTGTCGGTGAGCATGCTCAACAGCTCGTCAGGCGAGCCCGTCTCAACGGCGCTCTCGGCTGTCGGAATCACAGGCCCCACGTCGAGCCCTGCAGGCTTCAGGCCGGTATACGGAGCGCCTTCACCGGCGCGATGGACACGGACAACCGTTTCGAAGAAGTAGAGGTCGGCCACCTCTCTCGCTCCCGCCCCCTGCTTTCTCAGAGGCAGAACTTTCTCGAATGCTGCCATCACCTCCGCCTCGCCATTTTTATGGACGTAGGGAAGGACAAGCGTGACGTCCCCGGCATCAAGAGCCCGTATCGCGGCCTTGACTACAGGCCCATCCATCGAATCGCAATGTGGCGGCATGGCTGAACCTCCTTTGCTTCTTCGCCTTCAGTTCAGAACCTCCGTTTCGCCTCAAGACGGGAGGGTCCAGCGGGTCCTGTCGCGGGAGCTGCCTTTGCCTGGTCGCGCTCCGTCACCCTGACGAGGGTCCCACTCCCGCGCGTCCGATCGAAGGCAGCTCCCACG
>DATEAO010000362.1:0-2604 GCA_035288345.1 Candidatus Methylomirabilota bacterium
GACCCGCCACGCCAGCTCGACCTCGCTGATCACGGCAATGCCGCGATTCCTCGCCTCACCCAACAACAGAAGATCCGAGCGCACGCCAGGGCTCACCACAACCAGCTCAGACCGGTACAACGCTTCTTTCGGATGACCGCCGAGGAAGAGCGTGACACCGATTCGCCCCAGCTCTCGAACTGACGGTGAGAGCTCTTCCATCGGCTTGGCATCGGTCGCGCTCACGCGCGCGCCGAGCTCGATGAGGAGCTGGCATGCGGCCACGCCGCTCCGGGCCAGCCCCACGACCGTCACGTTGAGGTCTCGCACCTTCTCCCGGTACGCTTGGCCACGTTCGACTCCAGTTGCCATATCCGTGACGCTCATGCTATCGGATCTTCAAAGTTGTCAACGCCAAGAGCGCGAGCATGAATGAGACGATCCAGAAGCGGACAATAATCCTCGGCTCGGGCCAGCCGGCCAGCTCGTAGTGGTGATGGAGGGGCGCCATGCGGAAGATCCGCTTCCCGGTGAGCTTGAAGGACGCCACCTGAAGGATCACCGAGAACGCCTCGATCACGTAGAGCCCGCCGATCACGGGCAGGAGCATCTCCGATTTGGTCAGCACCGCCAGAGTGCCGATCCCTCCTCCCAACGCCAACGATCCCACGTCGCCCATGAACACCTGGGCCGGGTAGCAGTTGAACCAGAGAAACCCGATCGCCGCTCCCACCAGGGCCGCGCAGAAAATCGTCAGCTCTCCGGCCCCCTTCACGTTCAGGATTTTCAAATACTCCGCCGCCTTGAAGTTGCCGGTCAGATAAGCGATCACCGCGAACGCTCCACCGGCGATCACCACCGGTCCGATCGCCAAGCCGTCCAATCCGTCGGTCAGGTTCACGGCGTTCGACGCGCCCACAATCACAGCCAGCTCGAAGAGTATCCAGAACACGCCCAGCTCGATCAGCCATCCTTTGAAGAAGGGAAACGCCACCTTGGTGGCGAAGCCATCGGGTGGAGTGAGATAGAGGTAGAGCAGGACTCCCAACACGAGCAGAATCTGTGCCCCGAACTTCCGTCCGGCCCCGATCCCTCGCTTCCTGGTAAGCTTCTCGTAGTCGTCGGCAAAGCCGATGGCGCCAAGCCCGGCGGTCGTCACCACGATGATCCAGACATACCGATTCTGCAAATTGGCCCAGAGCAGCGTCGAGCCGAGGATGGCCAGGAGGATCAAGAGCCCGCCCATGGTGGGCGTGCCGGCTTTGGACTGGTGGCGCGCCGGGCCATCCGTACGAATCGTCTCCCCCACTGAAAGGCTCCGAAGCTTTCTGATCAGCCAGGGTCCCAGGAGAAAGCTGATCAGCATGGCCGTGAGCGTCGCCATCGCGGCACGGAATGTGATGAAACGGAAGACGTTGAAGATGATGTGATACTTGGCCAGCGGCACCAAGAGGTGGTAGAGCATCACACGCCCCGAGATCCGTCCCGATCACTTGCCAGCTCGTCAGCTTCACTCATGTGGCTCCCGCAGGAGCGTCTCGACAATCCGATCCATCTGCATGATGCGCGAGCCCTTCACCAGCAGCCGGTCTCCAGGCTGGAGCCAATCGGTCAGGCAGTGGACCGCCTCTTCGACAGTCTGAACCGCTCGCACCAGACGGCACCCGTTTCCTTCAGCGGCCTCCGCGGCTAAGGCGGCCAACGATCCAACGGTGACCAGCGCCGTCACTCCAAGCTGGCCGGCGTAGCGGCCGATCTCGCGATGCGATTCCTGAGCGGCAGCCCCCAGCTCTTCCATGTTTCCCAACGCCACCAGCGCGCGCCCGGAATTCCCGGCCATCAGGGTCTCGAGCGCGGCCCGCACCGACGCGGGATTGGCGTTATAACTATCATCCAAAATCCGGATCGAGCCGGCGCTTCGCCAGACCAGCCGCCCCTTCTGTGGCCGCGCCGCTTCGAGTCCTTGAACAATCTCTCTCCCCTCAAGCCCCAAGAGCGAGCCCACGAGCGCCGCCGCGAGCGCGTTGTAGACGTTATGCGCCCCCTCGAAGGCGAGGTGCACCGGGTGGCGTTCCCCGGCCAGATCGATGGTAAAGCGGAGGCCAGCGCCAGGCGCGCGCGTGATGTCAAACGCGCGTACGTGAGCCTCGGGGGATCGCCCGAAGGTGAAGGCTTGCCCTTTGACCTTCTCTCGAAGCGCAAGCACCAGCGGATCGTCGGCGTTGAGGACCGCCGTGCCATCGGCCCCGAGCGCTTCAACCAGCTCCCCCTTCGCCTTCTGCACGCCGGCGAGCGAGCCAAATGCTTCCAAGTGGGCCGGGCCGATCGACGTCACGACCGCGTGGGTCGGGCGAACGAGCGAAGCGAGATAACTGATCTCGCCGAATCCGCTGGTGCCAAGCTCCACCACGAGGGCTTCGTGCTCAGAGCTCAATCGGAGCAGCGTCAACGGCACCCCCCATTGGTTGTTGAAGCTCCCCTCGGATTTCAGGACTCGCCAGCGCATGGCGAGGACCTGCGCGGTCATCTCCTTTGTCGTGGTCTTCCCATTGCTTCCGGTGATGGCGACCACGGGGATGCTCACTTGCTGGCGGTAATACGCGGCGAGTCGCCCGAGCGCCTGCG
>DATEAO010000363.1:0-6821 GCA_035288345.1 Candidatus Methylomirabilota bacterium
CTCGATCGGACAAGCCGATCGAGGGAGGCCGAACCTCCCCCAAGCTTGCGCGGGCGAAGCCCGCGCTCGAAGGGAGGATGCGGTCCCGCTCGTCGTTGCAACGTACCACCAAGTACGCCTCACTTCTCGCTTCCTCCTGCCTGCCGGCAGGCACGGCGCCGCCTTGCATGTGGACCTTTTTGAAGAGCCTGCGGGTAGCCGGTGGTTTTCAACGCCCTGATAGCGCTGGTCATGATGTCGATCATCGGCTCTCCTTGAAAAGGGTGCTCTGACGTGCCGAGCTCAAACGGCCAATCGAGACAGGACCGCGCCGCCGACAAGACACTGCGCTTCCTCGAAGGCCCTCAGCCCCGAGGGTTCGAGCTGGCGCGGGCCCTCCGCATCTTCTTTGAGTTCATCCGGGGCTTTCGGGCCCTCCATTTCGCTGGCCCGTGTGTCACCGTGTTCGGGTCTGCCCGCTTCACGGAAGGGCATCGCTACTACCAGCTCGCGCGCGAGGTCGGGGCGCTGCTGGCCAGGGCCGGCTTTACCGTGATGACAGGTGGAGGCCCGGGGATCATGGAAGCGGCGAACCGGGGCGCGAAGGAAGCGGGTGGACGGTCGATCGGCTGCAACATCGACCTCCCTCAAGAACAACAGCCGAACGCGTACCTGGACCGCTGGATCACCTTCCGCTACTTCTTTGTCCGCAAAGTGATGCTGGTCAAGTACTCGTATGCGTTCGTGGCGCTCCCCGGCGGCTTTGGCACGCTCGATGAGATCTTCGAGACCGTCACGCTCATTCAGACCGGAAAGATCCGGCACTTCCCGCTTGTCCTGATCGGGACAGACTTCTGGCGCCCCCTGATCGACTTCATCAGGAACGAGCTCGTCAGAGCCGGCACCATCGACCAGACCGACGCGTCATACCTGATGGTCACGGATTCGCCGGCAGAGGCGGTGACCTCGATCACCGAGGCCGCGCTGCAGCGGTTCGGGCTGACCTACAGCCCCCGCGTCAAGCGACGGCTGGCCCTGGGAGAATAGAGCGTGCTGACACGAGCAGCCCTCTGCTGGCGGACCACATAGTGCGCGCGCGCCTGTTCTACGGTTGGGTGATTCTCGGCGCGGCCTTTCTCATCATCATGATGGGGATCGGCCTCATCTTCTCCCTCAGTGTCTTTCTCCCGCCGCTTCAGGAAGCGTTCGGCTGGGGGCGCTCGACCATCTCGGCCGCGGCGCTCATCAACTGGCTTGTCTTCGGCGTGGCCTCCCTCGGCTGGGGAATCCTCTCCGACCGGATCGGGACACGACCAGTCGTGCTCTTGGGAGGGATTCTCTTCGGCGCCGGGATGCTCCTGACGAGTCGCATCACAGAGGAGTGGCATCTCTACCTGACGTTTGGGGTGCTCGGAGGGGTTGGGATCAGCGCGTTTTACGTCCCGCTCACCTCAACGGTCACGCGCTGGTTCACCAAGCGGCGCGGTCTGGCCGTGGCGATCGTGTCCGCAGGAAATGGCCTCGGCATCCTCGTGATGTCACCGTTGGCCCGCATCCTCATCTCTACGTTCGGCTGGCGAGCCACGTTTCTCATCTTCGGGCTCCTGGCCTGGGGAATCGTGATCCCATGCGCGCTGCTCATCAGAAATCGCCCCGAGGATCTTGGGGTCACGGCATACGGTGGCGCTCCGAATGAGGGCCGGATTGGGATGACGCCGAGCGAAGCCTTGAGGAGCCGCCCGTTTTGGCTGATCGCCGTCGCTCACTTCTTCTGCTGCGCCGGCCACTCCGGTCCTATCTTTCACATGGTCGCCCACGCGATGGACCTCGGAATTCCGAAGCTCGCCGCGGCCACGCTCCTCGGTTGGTCAGGCGCCACCAGCATCCCGGGGCGGATCGCGACGGGCCTCTTTGCCGACCGCTACGGCGCCAAGACCGCACTCGTCTCGCTGCTGACACTTCAGGCCGCGGTCGTGGCGTCCTACCTCGTGGCCCATCACGTGCTCTCCCTCTACGCCGTGTCGACGTTCTTCGGGATCGCATACGGCGGCGTCATGCCGCTCTATGCGCTGGTGGCCCGCGAGTATTTCGGAGACAAGGTGATGGGGACCGCGTACGGCGCGATCTTCTTCATCTCATCCGTCGGGATGGGACTCGGCTCGTACGCCGGCGGGTGGGCCTTCGATATCCTCGGAAACTACCACCTCCTCTACATCGCGAGCGCGCTCATGGCCCTCGCCGCGATCGGCGTGGCCGTCAACCTCCGCGCCCCCCGCCGCGCCCCCGCGTGACGGTTCGGACCCGGCGCGCGCGAACGACACATAGTCGCCTTTGGTCAGCAAGATGGAGATGTGTCGTGCAGTAGAGTGCTATACTCTGGCCAGGATTAAGGAGGCTGCTTACTTTGGATAGGAACGGCGACCCGAGGAGGCTCCCTGCCTACGGAATCTCTGAGACGGCGCATTATCTTCGCATACCTCGCGCGACTCTAAGATCCTGGGTGCTCGGTCGTTACTATCCTACGGAGCGGGGGAGGACGTTCTTTAAGCCCATCATCACTCCACCCGATAGAGATGGTCCGCTGCTTTCGTTTGTCAACTTGGTCGAAGCCCACGTGCTCGATGCGATTCGTCGCGTCCACGAGATACCTCTCCCCCAAGTGAGAAGGGCGATTGAATATCTCTCTCGTCATTTCCACTCTCGTCATCCACTCGCTGAGCACACATTCGAGACGTCCGGAGTGGATTTGTTCATTCAAAAGTATGGGCAGTTGATCACTATCACTCAGGATGGCCAACTCGCGATACGGACCCTACTCGAAGCGCACTTGCGCCGCATTGAGCGTGAGCCAAGCGGATTCCCGGTGAGGTTGTACCCATTTATCAGAAAGCGGAGGCCTGATGAGCCTCGAGCAGTTGTGATCGACCCTTACGTCGCCTTCGGGCGTCCGATATTAGCGGGAACCGGGATCGCGACAGCGGTCATCGCCGAACGTTACAAGGCAGGCGAGTCCATCGACGAGTTGGCCGACGACTACGGGCGGAAGCGCCTTGAAATCGAAGAAGCCATCCGCTGCGAGCTCGAAGTCGAGGCCGCCTAGCCCCCCCGTCGTATTTCTCGATCGATCCCTTGGCAAGAACGTTATTGCGACCGCGCTCCGCCAAGCAGGCGCGACGGTAGAGATTCATGACGATCATTTCCCGTCAGAAGCAAAGGACGAAGATTGGCTGGGAGCAGTTGGGCAACGGGGCTGGGTGGTCCTGACCAAAGACCGACGAATCCGTTATCGAACCCCAGAACTGGCCGCGCTGAGCAAGGCGGGCGTGTGCGCGTTTGTCCTGACCGCCGGCGATCTTTCGGGGTCCGAGATGGCCGCGATATTCGTCAAAGCGCTCCCTGCCATGACCAGATTCGTCGCCAGAAACTCTCCACCGTTTATCGCCAGAATCACCAAGTCTGGTTCGATCTCGATGCTGTTCGAGGAAGCTCGCAGGCCCGGCAAAGGCGGGCACTGAACTGATTAAGCTTCCAAGGATACGAAGGCGGCTTCATCGGTTTTGACCCTTGACGGGGCATTACATCCACCATAGACTGCATTCCACGGGAAACAGTCCTCCGGGGGAGCAGCGATGTCCGATAGAGTCAAGAAGTCAGACGCAGAGTGGCGGCGAGAGCTGACCCCGGAGCAGTTCCAAGTGTGCCGCCTGAAGGGGACCGAGCGGCCGTTTACGGGCGAGTATCACAAGACGAAAGAAAAAGGCGTCTACCAATGTGTCTGCTGCGGCCATGAGCTGTTTAGCTCGGAGACCAAGTTCGATTCAGGGACTGGGTGGCCGAGTTACTGGGCCCCGATCTCACCGGAGAAGATCAAAACCGAGGAAGATGCGAGCCATGGCATGCGTCGCACTGAGGTCGTTTGCGGCCGCTGTGACGCGCACCTGGGGCATGTCTTCGAGGACGGCCCGGCACCTACGGGCCTCCGCTACTGCATCAACTCCGTCGCGCTCAAGCTCGAGAACACATGAAAATTGACTCAAGAAAGGGCGCCCTGCACATGAGAGTTGTGAGTCGGCTAGCATGCTAGTTCGCCCAACGTCTGCACGTTTTTGTCGGACTTTGATTTTGACACCCGCTTGTGCCGTGGGGAGAAGCGAGCAGCCCAAGGCCCGAGGGAGGAGCCAACCGGAGCGTACGCGGTCGTGCGTGAGGATTGGCGACGACCGACATTCCCTGTTCGAGCGCCGGCTTTGCCGGCGCAATCTCAGGGGGAGGTTCGGAAGGGGGATGTGCCCCCTCCGAGTCCAACGTCGGGATGCGAAGCTTACCGCCACGGCACGAGCGTCCGGGTTTCAGAACTGATGGCCCGGCGAGGATCGTACAGCTTCGATCGGAAGCGCAAAGGTGATCTCCGTCGCGCGAAGCAGGAAGCGAAGCGGCAGCGGAAGAGCGAGCGCCAACCTGGTGAGGGCGCGGAAATTGGCGAGGCTCAGCAGTCGGGGCCTCCGGAGGGAATGTGGGAATGGTTTTCGCCATCCCGGAACCGCGTCCAAACGAGCGAAGCGCGCGTTCGCCCTGCCATGGGCGCGCCCGACGACTGGATCCTGCTGACTGACGTTGCCGAAGACGAGTCGCCTCCGAAGATCGAATAAGCCGCAAGAACTGACCTGAGCCTGCTGCGTCGCCACTCGGGGCGACGGGTGAAGCTTCGACGGTGCGGCCAGCGCCGCAAGGCGGGGATAAGTTGGCCCCCGAGCCATCGTCACGGATAGCCGCCGGAGTAACGCCCGGCCAGCAGGTTTTCACTCGGAGGGGGGCACGCCCCCCTTCCGATCCCTCCCCCGGGAACAACAGCTTGCGCGGGCATAGCCCGCGCTCGAAACCAGAACAGGGCACATCTGGACGAAGCCTGCAGGGGGTGTGGGCGTGACGACAGTCCGGGTGCCCGCACCGCAATCGATCGGGGACCCGGGCTGTCGCCCGCCCGCGCTCGCGCGCGAATCAATGTCGAGGCAGAGTGGGCAAGCCGCGTTCGAACAGAAACCAACTCCCGGCAGGACGAACCCAGGTGGGGGAGGTCCAGGAGGGGGAGTGGTTGGGACTCACCCCTCCTGCTAATTGATCCGTTTCTCGCGGCCGGCCCACTCGCGCTCGCGGAGCACGAATTTCTGCACCTTGCCGGTGGACGTTTTGGGAAGGTCGCAGAACTCGACGGCGGCCGGGGCCTTGAAATGGGCGATCTGCTGGCGGCAGAAGTCGATGATCTCCTCAGCGGTCGCGCTGTGCCCCGGCTTCAAGCTGACGAAGGCTTTGGGCCGCTCGCCCCACTTCTCGTCCGGGATCGCGATCACCGCGCATTCGAGCACTGCCGGGTGCTTCACCACGCACTGTTCCACCTCGATGGTTGAGATGTTCTCGCCGCCCGAGATGATGATGTCCTTCTTCCGGTCTCTCAGCTCGATGTAGCCGTCCGGGTGCCAGACCGCGAGGTCGCCCGAGTGGAACCAGCCGCCGCGGAACGCCTCCCGAGTCGCATCAGGCTGCTCGTAGTAGCCTTTCATCACGTTGTTGCCACGCATGATCACCTCGCCGATCGTCTGAGCATCGTGCGCGACATCGTTCATCTTTTCATCGACCACTCGGACAAGATCAGCGATCACATACCCCTGACCCTGGCGAGCGGCCAGACGCGCCTGCTCCTCAATCGGGAGCGCATCCCACTCCTCATGCCATGCGCAAACAGTGTGCGGCCCATATGTCTCGGTGAGGCCGTAGAGATGGACCACACGGAACCCGAGATCCTTGAGCCTGGCCAGAAGCGTTGGCGAGGGTGGCGCCGCCGCAACGCTGACTGTGACTGGGCGCTCGAGCCGGTGGGCCTTCGGGTGGTTCACCACACCGATCTGCACCGTGGGAGAGCCGTTGTAGTGCGTGACGCCTTCAGAGTCGATCAGCTCCCAGATTCGCCCCGGCTCGACGCGTCTCAAGCAGATGTGCGTGCCGGCCACCGCGGTGACCGCCCACGTGAAGCACCAGCCATTGCAGTGGAACATCGGGAGCGTCCAGAGATAGCGTGTGTCGAAGCCCATCCCGGTTTCGATGATCTCACCGAGCGCGTTGAGGTAGGCGCCACGATGGGTGTACATCACGCCCTTGGGCCGTCCGGTCGTGCCCGAGGTGTAGTTGATCGAGATCGTCTCCTCTTCGTCCTCGAGCCAGCTCTCGACTGGGCCAGGTAATCCAGTCGCGAGGAAGTCTTCGTACGGATCGCCGGGCGCGCCGGTGTCGTCGATGCGCACGACCTGCAGCCCCGTGAGATCGAGCGGCTTGACCAGCGGTTCAAACTCGGCGTCCACAAGGAGGAACTTCGAGCCCGAGTGCTTGAGGATGTAGCCGATCTCGTCTGAGCTGAGCCGGATATTGATCGCAACGAGAATCCCTCCCGCGAAAGGGACGCCGAAGTGGGCTTCGAGCAGCGCTGGGGTGTTGGGGCAGAGGACCGCAACGCGGTCGTGCTTCTGCATCCCTGCGCGTCGTAGCGCTGAGGCGAGCCGGTTCACGCGTTCCTCGAGCTGCCGGTGCGTGTATCGCCGGTTGCCGTGGACAACTGCGATCTTCTCCGGGAAGACATAGGCATTGCGGGTGAGAAAGCTCACCGGGGTCAGCTCAGTCCGATAAACGTCAGCGCGCGCCATGAAGACCCTCCTCGCTTGCTGATTTACGGCCGGCGCTATACTGGGACTCGCCGGGCGTGTTCAACGTAGAATGGTTTCGATAGGGGAGTCTCCTAGCCCCCCAGAATCGCCGAGCGGCGAGGCCGAGGCCCGCAGGGCCTAGCGTCGGGG
>DATEAO010000364.1:0-6646 GCA_035288345.1 Candidatus Methylomirabilota bacterium
GGCGGCGAGTAAGTGAGGAGTGAGACGTACTGAGTGGTACGTTGCAACGACGAGCGACGAAGCCAACGCCGCAGATGGGCCTTTTTCAACAGCCTGCTACAGGCCGGATTTGGTCGCCATGTCCATGGCGGCCCTAGCCAGCGCCTCGACGCGAGGGCCGAACCCGGCGAAGCGCTGGTCTTGCGTCTGGCCGCGCTTCCATCGGATGTAGATCTGCTGGACCACCACCGCGACCTTGAAGAGCGCAAAGATGTGATAGAAGGCGATCTTGGAGATGTCCCTCCCGCTTTTCTCCGCGTAGCGCTCGACGATCTGTTCCGCACTGTAGAACCCGGGGAGAGTGGTGACCTGCTCCACCGATTCTCGCCGCGGATACGGGTTCCCTTCCTCGGCCCAGTAGCAGAGGAGAATGCCCAGGTCCACCAGCGGATCGCCGGTCGTACACATCTCCCAGTCGAGCACTGTCCCGACGCGCGCGGGGTCTGACGGGTCGAGCATGACGTTGTCGAGCTTGAGATCACCGTGGACGAGGGTCGCCCCCGTGGGGGTCGGGATGCGTTCTGCGAGCCATCGGATGAGATCGCTAAGCGCGGGGACCTCGCGATCTTTAGCTCGTTCCCATCGTTCTGCCCACCCCTTCACCTGACGGTGAACGAACCCGTCAGGCTTTCCCAGACTGCCTAGCCCGACAGCGGCGTAGTCCACTGCATGAAGGGCGGCCATGACGTCAACGATCGCCTCGCTGACCTTGCGTCGGGTTGCTGGATCATCGCCGAGCTCCCGTGGCCACCGGTCGCGAATGACAATCCCTCGCCGCCGCTCCATCACGTAGAACGGAGCGCCGATCACGCCTGGATCCTCACAGAGCACGTAGGGGCGGGGCGCGAGGGGAAAGACAGGCCAGAGGGCGTTGAGTACCCGGTGCTCGCGCGTCATGTCGTGGGCGCTCGGCGCCACAGGTCCGAGCGGGGGCCGCCGCATCACAAATTCGTGATCGCCGAATCGAAGGAGGTACGTGAGATTGCTGTGACCGCTGGGGAACTGCTCTACGGCGAGCGGGCCATGCGTATCGGGGAGGCGGCCGTGAAGATATCGAGCCAGGGCTTCTTCGTCGAACCGCTCGTCCTTGCGAACCGGCACTGTCTCTGACGAGTTGATCATTTTCGGGGTCCGGGAGTCGGGGTTCGGGGTCCAGGGCTCGGGGTTCGCATTCCAGCTTCCCACTCGTGGTTCCCGATTCCCGAATCTCGAAAGAGGCAACGCATATCGGCGCGTAACGTTAGGGCTCGGTCATGAACTCCTTTAAAATCCTGCGCGCCACGACCATCCGATGCACCTCGTCGGGGCCATCATAGATGCGGGCGGCGCGCGCGTCGCGGTAGAACCGCTCGAGCGGACTGTCTCCGGAGATCCCCAGGGCGCCGTGAGCCTGAATCGCCCGGTCGATCACGTCGTGCAGGACTTTCGCCCCGTAGAACTTGATCAGCGAGATCTCCACGCGCGCGTCCAGCTTCTGGTCCATCTTCCATGCGGCGTGCAGCGTCATGAAACGCGCCGCATCGATCTCAGCCTTGGAGTCAGCGATCCAGTTCTGGATGGTCTGCTTTTCAGCGAGCTTCTCGCCAAAGGCCTCTCGGTTCAGGACATGCCGGCACATCAGCTCAAAGCTTCGCTGCGCCACACCGAGCCAGCGCATGCAGTGCTGGATGCGGCCGGGGCCGAGGCGGGATTGGGCGATCTTGAACCCCTCCCCTCGCGGCCCGAGGAGGTTCTTGGCGGGGACGCGGCACTCCTCGAAGCGGATCTCGCAGTGGCCGCCTCCCCCTGTGTGTCCCATCACCGCGACCGCCCGGAGGAGGTGAAAGCCGGGCGTGTCGGTGGGGACAATGATCATGCTGAAGCGCTTGTGCGAGCCCGCGCCGGGCTCGGTCTTGGCCATCGCGATGGCGAAGCTCGCGCCGACGGCGCCGCTGATGAACCACTTGTGGCCGTTGATCACCCACTCGCCGCCATCGAGAACGGCCGTGGTCTGGAGGTTCGTGGGATCCGCGCCTGAGACTTCCGGCTCGGTCATGGCAAAGCAGGAGCGGACCTCCCCAGCCACGTTTGGGACGAGGTAGTGCTGCTTCTGCTCTTCAGTGCCGTACATGTGAAGGATCTCGCAGTTGCCGGCGTCCGGGGCCTGGCAGCCGAAGATAATCGGGCCGAGAGGGCTCCGGCCGATGATCTCGTTCATCAGCGCGAGGCCCACCACGCCGATCCCCATGCCTCCCACCTCTTCCGGCATGTGCGGGGCCCAAAACCCCAGCTCTTTCACCTTGCCCTGAAGAGACTTCAGCAGCGGTTTAGGGAGGAAGCCGTCCTCCCCGACTTCCCGCTCGGCCGGGTAGACGTGCTTCTGCATGAAGCTCTTTGTGACCTTGAGGACCTGCTCCATCTCGGGGGAGACGCTGAAGTCAATCATGAGGGCTTGTTCCTCCGCCTTGGCTAACGTCGGCGAATGATAGAGTACACGACTTCGCGTTTGATTCACAACCCGCAGGAGTGACAGCCCGAGCCTGCACCAGGTCAGGGAACGTCGCGGTGGACCCCATGCCCTCTGTGTTACAGGAGGATTTGCTTGCCGTCTTGGGCGACTTCCACTTGAATGCTGTCGAGCCGTTTGAGCATGTCATCGTTCAGGTGTGTGAGAATTAGTCGCTTGCAGCCAAGCTCCTGCTGGTGCGCGATGAGCGTGCGGTAGTCGAGGTGAAACTTGATCTTCTTGTCGTAGTAGTAGGCCTCGCACACGAAGAGATCGGCTCCCCGGGACGCATGGGTGAGCGATTCCGTCCATTCAGTGTCGCCGGAGTAGGCAATGATCCTGCCGGCGCACTCGACTCGAAGCGCATAAGGCGGCGCGCCGCTCGCATGGACGACGGGATACGCGGTCACGATGAGCGGCCCGAGCGCGGTCGACTCGCCGGGCTTCAGCTCAACGTAGTCGATCGGGAAGTCCTGCTTCACGCGCGAGGATCCGGGGAACAGGATCTCCTGAGCCTCACGGACTCGAGACTCGAGGCCCGGCGGGCCGGCGATCACGAGAGGCCGGGTTCGCTTGGACACCAACCGCGCTTCCAGGATGAAGAACGGGATGCCTCCGAAGTGGTCCCCGTGCAAATGGGTGATGAGGATTGCGTCGATGCGCGCTGGAGACACGCCCCAACGCTTCATGCCGATGAGCGAGGAGGCGCCGCAGTCGAGAAGGAACCGCGCGTTCCCGGAATCAACGAAGAGACAGGCTTGCAGCCGGCCTCCGCTCCCGAAGGCGTCACCGCTGCCGAGAAAGTGAATGCCGACCGGCACCGAGTCGCTACGTTCGGCCACCTTGAGACAATTTCCCTCGCGCTGCTAGTGCCGGTGGCGATAAGCGTCGCATCTCTTCGTTCTCGGTCGTCGGAACCCCTCAACGTATACCGCATACGCCTCGGGGTTCCTCCTCCCTCGGGCCTCGATCTGCTCGCTTCTCGCCACGGCACGAGTAGGTGGCAGAACCAAAGTTTGACAGAAACGTCCAGACTTTTGGCGAACAAGCAATCTAGTTCAGCAGCCCGATTTCTCGGTAGCGGGGCTCGACGCGGGGAGAGATGAGCCCGAGGCGCTGCAGGCGCGGGATCAGGACCTCGGTGAAGAGCTCGCGGTTGAACGTCCTCGCGCTCTGTGAGCTGCCGATGGTTTCTCGCCAGATCTTGTCGGCATCCCACCCCATCTCTCTCCAGACCGTCTTGATCGATTGAAAGCCGGTCCGCTCGTCCCTGCCGTACATGGCATCGCACGTGTTGAACGAGAAGTCCTCCAGGTACTCGCGCTTGGCCGGCTCCATCTCGGGGATCGAGCGCCTGAGCGCAAAGTAGCCGAAGTTCACGTGCCGCCCCTCGTCCTGAAGCACATAGTCGAGGAGCTCTCTCAAGGTCGGGTCGCCGGTCTGCCTGCGCATGACGTTGAAGGAGGCGATCGCCAGCCCTTCGATGAGCATCTGCATCCCCAGGAGCTTCAACTCCCACAGCTCGGAGGCCAGGATCCCGTCAATCAGTCCCTTGATGAGCGGATCCGGCGGATAGATCTTGTGCAGTTTCTTGACGTAGCGCTCGAACGCCTCGACGTGCCGCCCCTCGTCCACCACCTGAGTGGAGGCGTAGAGCTTGGCGTCCAGCTCCGGCACCGCGTTGACGAGCTGACCGCACACCAGCAGCGCGCCCTGCTCGCCGTGGAGGAACTGGGACAGGCGCCAGGCCGAGAGCTTGATCACCAGCTCCCGCTGCTCTTCTTCCGTCAGTCGAGTGAAGAAATTTGTTTTTTGAAACGCAAGGTGCACATCGATGACGGGCCCGTCTGTGCCAAGGGGTCGGCTCCAATCGATCGCGGTGGTGGCGTTCCATTGGTTCTTCTTTGCCGTCTCGTAGAGGGACTCGAGCTCCTTGTGGGTCGGCTCGTAGTCAAAATCCCAGAGCGTCTCGAACTGATAGGAAACGCGGCGGGCCGCAGCGGTTTGACTGGTTGTCATCTCCTCACCTCATCGGAATTGCGCGACGCTGACCATCGGCCAACTGCGCCATCGTGATCCCCTTAAGCTCGCGATCAACCAAATAGACCGCCATGATGAGTCCCTCCCATGTTCCAAGGCACGTGCTCAGAGCCGTCGCAAACTTTCTTTACGAAGGCGTGCGTCCGCGGCTCGATGTCCACGAGGAAGCGTTTGAGGTCGCCACGAACCACCGTGGGAAATCCGGTCTGATTCTACGCACTCCTCACTCTGTCGTCAATGCAACTTCTACGTTGCCCATACCCGCGATGACAGTAAAGAACCCCCTTGTGTTTCCCCGCCCCTTCAACTACCATCGACCTGCCCTCGCGTTCGAAGCCGCCCCACTGGGGCGAAGGCGTCCATTCCCGGGATCGAATCAATTACAAGGAGGAGACCGCCATGCCCAGAAAGAACGCCGATCACATCTTCCCGCCTCTCCCAAAAGGGTTCAACAGCCCGTTCTACTACTCGGCACTCTACTCGTTCTTCCTCTACTACCAGGTCGATGGCGCGCGCGTGGAGCCGCACCTCAAGGGCACGGGACTCAAAGCCGCGCTGATGGATGGCAAGGCGCTCGTCAACATCGACTTCCAGCGCTATCTCTCCTCGGGCAACAACTACTTGGAGCAGACTGTCGAGATCGAGTTCAACATCGTCTCCTACCCCGCCTCTCGCGAGCCTGACGTGCCCACGATGGCGCTCAAAGACTTCTTGGCCGGCCAGGAGCAGACCAAGACGATCGGTAACTACCGGCTCCACGTCGCGTGCGACGACAAGATAGCGGTCCAGGCGGGGCGGGAGCTGTACGGCGAGGCGAAGTTCTACACGACGTTCACGTACACGGTCCCCGACCTGAACTTCCCCGAGACCACCACGTGGCAGTTCACGTGCCAAGATCCGGTCAACAAGAAGCAAGCAATCTTCTCTGTCGACGCCGACATCTCGATGCTCCCGGCTCAAACGTCCAACATGTCGCCGGTCGTCGATTTCAGCATGCTGAAGGTTGGAAAGGAGCTGCGGCTCGATCAGTCGTGGCGCAACCTGCTCGGAGCGTTCCAGACCTTCTATACGGACCCGCGCAGTACGGTCTCTCTCGAGTACGGCCAGAGCAAGAATCGGATGCGCGAGGACATGCAGAAGATCATCGGATCGTCACCGTGTGTTGCCATCCAGCTCTTCCAGTCGGTGCCGGTCTGCATCGAGGGGCGCGGCTTTTTCGTCAACCCGCGCTGAGCGCCCTGGCGCCGTGGCGATAAGCTTCGCATCCCGCTTTGGATGTCAGATCACGGATGTCAGAAGTCAGAAGTTCGACCAACCGACATCCGAGATCCGACATCCGACATCTCTGGCGGCTGCTCCCTTCTCGCCACGGCGCGAGTGCTGCGTCCAAACTAAACCCTGACAGAGACGTGCAGAGGTTGGGCGAACGAGCAGTCTAGTGGCGCAGACTTCATCTTCGCTGGAGAACTTTCTTGCGTTGTCAGCGGCGCTGACGGGCTTCGAGCGCGTGGACCTGCTCGGCACCGGCATGCCCCGGGCGTACTATGAGGAGGTCGTCGGCATCGTCGGGCAGTCGATCGCCGGCGACCTCCTCTCCACCGCGGCCCGAATCCTCGCGCGATACGCTCGTGATCCTAAAGCGCGAGACGAGGCGATCCGACGCCAGATCCTCGCGAGTCCCAAGCTCGGGCCCGTTGCCCGGAACATCATTCAGATGTGGTACGTCGGGACCTGGTATCAGCTCCCGACGCCCTGGCGCAAAGCATACGGGGGCGATCCCAAGGATGTGGATCACGTGGTCTCGGCTGACGCGTACAGAGAGGGCCTGGTGTGGGTTGCGATCGGCGCCCACCCCGCCGGCGCAAAGGCGCCGGGATACGGCACATGGGCCTTCCCGCCGGGCAACATCTAGTGCAGGCTGTTCAAAAAGGTCCAGATGCAAGGCGGCGAGGAAGCGAGGAGTGAGACGTACTTAGATGTACGTTGCAACGACGAGCGACCGCGTTCTCCGTTCGAGCGCGGGCTTCGCCCGCGCAAGCTTGCGGGAGGTTCGGCCTCTCTCGATCGGCTTGTCCGATCGAG
>DATEAO010000365.1:0-7451 GCA_035288345.1 Candidatus Methylomirabilota bacterium
GGCCTCGATGCCTACCTGCCGATCATCTTGATACTGAACATCGCTTTGCCGCTGCTGGGCGCCGCGAGCGGCATCTATCGGCCGGCGATCCAGCTGTCTTTCTTTGAGGAGCTGATGCGCGTGATGAGCAGCATCAGCCTCGGCTTCATGGGCATTACCACGGTAATCTTCATCCTGCAGCGGTTCTCCTACTCGCGGGCTGTCTTGCTCATGGCCTGGGCAGTGACGGTAGCCGCACTCTGCAGCGTGCGAATCGGTCGGCGCATTGCGCTGTACACCCTGCGCCGGCGTGGCATCGGCGTGAAACGGGCCCTGGTCGTGGGCGAGGCAGGCGAGCATAGCATCGGCCGCACCGTGATGCACATCATCGCTACGGAGCCCGGCATCCTCTACCGCCTGGTCGGCTTCGTCTCGGCCAACGGAGAAACCGGCGACCTAGGGCGCTTCAGGTGCCTCGGCACGCTGCGCGAGTTCCCTGCCATTCTTGAAGAGGAGCAGATAGACGAGGTCATCATTGCACTGCCGGCTGTCGGCCGTGAGCAGATCCTGAGCATCGGTGGGGTCTGCGAGCAGCATGGCGTCAGATTCAAGATCGTTCCAGACATGTACGAGCTGAGCCTCACCCTCGTGGACCTCAACGACCTACGGGGGATCCCGCTGATCGGCCTGCGCCAGAACACCATCCGAGGCTTCAATCTGGCGACGAAACGCACATTGGACGTTGTGGTCGCTGCCGCCTTGCTACTGCTCTTCTGCCCCATCTGGCTAGCCATCGCGCTCGCCATCAAGCTCGATTCGCCCGGACCGGTGCTGTTCTGGCAAAAGCGCCTGGGCAAGGATGGGCGCCCCTTCGCGGTCTACAAGTTCCGCTCGATGCGCGCAGGTGCCGAAGCGGAGCGCCAGCAGCTACGCGATCTCAACGAGTCGGATGGGCCACTCTTCAAGATCCGCAACGACCCGCGCCTGACCAAGGTCGGGCGGCTCCTGAGGCGGCTCAGCGTAGATGAGGTGCCGCAGATCCTCAACGTGCTGCGCGGCGAGATGAGCCTGGTCGGGCCGAGGCCACCGACTCCCGACGAGGTGGAGCAGTACGAACCGTGGCAGAGGCGGCGGTTGGAAGTGATGCCGGGCATGACCGGCCTGTGGCAGGTGAGCGGGAGGAGCGAGCTCCCGTTCGATGAGATGATGATGCTCGACATCTACTACATCGACAACTGGTCGGTGAGCCTCGACTTACAGATCCTGCTGCGCACGCTGCCGGCGGTCCTGTCGGGTCACGGGGCGTATTAGGTAGGACGCGGCGGCATAGGTCTGGGCGGGTAGGGGCGTTCAACTTGAACGCCCCAGGGTCCAACCGAAGGCTGGATCAAAAGCGTAGGACTGTCCACTGGCCCATGTAGGGGCTTCTCCCAGGAGATAAGCGAGAGAGACAAGTGGACTCTCTAGATGTAAACTTCGCTCTGACACGAGAGGCTGCAATGCAAGGCCGACTGGCATTCGAAGGAGGACGAAAGGGCGTGATGACAACATTTGAGCGCGCATTCGCTGATGGCGAACGTTCAGCCGCCGCGGCACTTAAAGCTGGAAGCGCGATTGCCGCAGCTGCGAGGATTATGCAGAAGGCTGCGCAGGAGGGAGATATTGTCAGGCTACGAAGGGCTGCAGACCGATTGGCCAGCGCCACTGATGCGGCGCGCCAGGACGTGGCTAACGCAAAAGAGGCGTGGCCTTTCTCAGAACCAGAGGAAAAGGAGTATCTGGCGGACTCTTATGAACAGGAACTCTTGGACGAGGCCGCGAAGGCTGGTCTGACCATTCATTCTCGCGATGCCAGGCTCCTCGCCTTTCCGTCTATCCTTCAGATTCTCCCAAGCGAACTTTCTGTCCGAGTGGACAGAAAGAAGGTGACAGCTATCCGGCCTTCACACCTAGTTCGGACCTTGCTGGCGAATCAAACGCGGAGGTCGCGCTACCCGGCCGAGAGATTCTTAGAATCTTTATACAGCGCTTACAGAATCATCGTTGGCAGAAGCGGTCTCGGTGCTGGAGTACAGCTCGCCCGGGTCTACGATGCCTTCACTCTTCAACCCGGAGCCGCGGCGGAATACGGCAAGAGTGATTTCGCTAGAGACATCTTCATGCTGGACCGTAGCGGAGTCACTAGAACTCGGTCGGGGGCGCGCCTTTCTCTGCCAGCCAGTACCGGTACAAGAGGTGGAGGAGGCAATGTGTTCACGTTTGTTGCGCCGGATGGTGAGGTCGTTAGGTACTACGGTCTGCAATTCACGGAGGCCAAGCATGGCGACGATCGCTCCGCAGCGCTGGTTGAACTTCCTTCAAGCTGAGTACCTTGAGAGCTTCATCAAGGACGGAGGAGCCTCGGTGAAGTTCGCCGTTCCACTTGAGGAAGAGCTCAGAGGGGCGGTCGAGCAAGGCGTCCGTCAACGCGGCCAACAGACAGGCTTCATCGCGACGCGTGTGTCCTCTGCGAATACTCGCGTGCACATGATCGACCAATTGTTCTTTCGCGTGGCTGAACAGGTTCCCTGGAGACAGCTGAGCCAAGCCGTCATCGTGAAGCTGGCAAGAGAAGCAGGGTACGCTGCACCATCCGGTGAGAGCTCGGAGCCGCTTGGTCACCGTCTGGCAGCAGCGAACTCGATCAGTCCCGAAACGTTCATCGGGGAAGCTCGGCCATGGATAGAGAATCGGATACTCAAACAGCGATCTCTGGCAAAGGACTTCCGTGTTGCTGTTGGGGGAATCTGCTTTGCTGAGCTATCTGGTGGGCCAGATGGGGAAACTAGAATCGAGGTAGTTACCGACTGGTTGACCGGGCGCAATAAGGCGATCTCAGCCGTCAAGCCTTACCAGATATTCAGCCGGATAACCAGAAGCAACGCCCGCCATCTATTGGAGTCGCTTCTCCTTTGGATTCGATTTGCTGGATACTCCGGCATCGTTATAGTCCTGGACATCTCTAGGGTGACCATCGCTCGGAATCCTCGAGATGACCTCATTTACTACACTAAGGCGGCGATGCTCGATGCTTACGAGGTTCTTCGCCAGTTCATTGATTCAACCGACCGTATGAAAGGCTGCCTTTTGGTCGTTACGCCGTCGCAGGATTTCCTCGACGTCGAGCCGCAGGGACGGGGCATGGGCGCCTATGACGCTCTGAAGCTGCGCGTCTATGACGAGGTGCGCGACCAGCGATTGGTCAACCCAATGGGGGCTCTTGTTCGTGTATCGTCGGACGGCAGTGTCGCATGAACGAGGAACCTCTGACTAACGAAGACCTACGACGGGCACTCGAAGCGCTACGAAACGGCGTCCCGAATCGTGATGCTGTCCGTGTCCTCGGCTGTGGCCAGGACGAAGTTGTCCAGCGATTCCAGCAGCAACTGGACGCGGTTGAAACTGCGGTACAGCAAGATCGCCAGGCCAAGGGCATGTTGGTCGCAGGTGGATTTGGCTCGGGAAAGTCACACCTGTTGGAGTACCTCAAGCACCTCGCTCTTGAGCGGAACTTTATCTGCAGCCTGATAGTCATTAGCAAAGAGACGCCGCTTTACGATCCAGCAAAGGTTTACGCGGCGGCGATAGAAGCAGCAGTGGTTCCGCAGATTACCGGTCACGCTATTCAGGAGATCGCTCTTCGACTCCGACAGGACTCCACGGTTTATCGCGATTTCTTTCTTTGGGCGAATCGAGAGGACAGTGAAATCAGCCCTCTCTTTCCGGCAACGTTGTTGCTTCACGAGCGCCTGAGCAACGATCCGGAAATGATCGAGAAGATTCGCGGCTTTTGGGCGGGCGAAAGGTTGCCAATTGCGGACGTGCGAGCCGGTATGCGCCAAATAAGACAGGCCGAGACATACAACCTTCGCGCCGTCCCTGCCCGGGAGCTGCCTTCACAGCGGTTCAAGTTTGCTGCCAGGCTTATGCGCGCATCTGGCTATCGAGGCTGGGTGCTTCTAATTGATGAGGTCGAGCTGATTGGTCGCTACAGCAGGCTACAGCGCGCCAGGTCATACGCCGAACTCGCTCGATGGATGGGCCGCGTCGAGACGGATCAATATCCGGGCCTCACGACTGTGGCCGCCATAACGGATGATTTTGTGCTAGAAATCCTTCATGAGAAAGGCGACTTGGACTACGTGAGCCCTAACCTTCAAAGCAGAAACACCGATGAGTACCGTGCCATGGCAAGTCGAGCTGAGACGGGAATGCGCATCATGGAACGCGAAGCGCTACCTTTGGAGCCCCCCGACAGCGCCGCGCTCGATCGAACCTACGAGACGCTGAAGCGTATTCATTCGGAGGCATACCATTGGAGCCCGCCAGATGTCCCCTCTACCACGCCTTCCGTCACCGGGCGGATGCGTTCTTACGTTAGGCGCTGGATCAATGAGTGGGACCTGAAGCGCCTCTATCCGGGAGAAGCCATCGAAACCGTGGAAACAGAATTGAGAGTCGATTACACGGAGAGCCCTGAGCTTCTTCAGGCGGCAGAAGGTCCGATCAACGACTTGCCGCCCGAATCTTAATCATGCCTGTTCCATTTCGGGATCTTCGCGACGAGGACAGCCTAGGGCTTGCAGGCTACCTTCGCTTCATTAGCGAGGATGACGGGCGCGGCGTCCGCGGGGCGTTGTTTTTGGTGAATGCGCGTGGCGAACCTGTGGATTTCGCCTTTTCGCGAATCGATGTTCCTGCTTCTTTCCTCTGGCGTGCAGGGGAAGCCAAACGCAGCGCGGTAGCCACTCTCGCAGCAGTTCTTTTTCAAGCATGCCCAAAGGCTCCGTCGGTGCTCCTGGCCCTGGCCGATGAGGTCCATCCCAGCTTGTTCACGGAGGACCTTGTTGTCGAAGTACCGCTCTGTCGAGTCGCCGAGGGCGACACCGTGCCGTATTCCGTCGACGAGTCCGTCGACGCTCTCTCTGGCAGACTGCATCTATTCTGGGTAGGACAGACACCCGACGGCGACTCACCGGCTCGCCGAGTGCTCAGTGCGCTGCAGTCCCGCCAACTCACGACTGAACCGTTCGAGCGAGCCGCCAAGGGCATTGACGAGGCTTTCCGTGAATAACGAGCAATGGTGGCGGCTCAATCGCGAACCTAAAAGGAGTAGATTTCTTTGGATAACGCGCAGCCGGCCTCAACCGGAAAGACCACTTCGCCTCTCCAACTTTGTGCCTGATCCAACCAGGGTTGGCAGCCTCGTGGCTCACCCTTCCGAACCGACGGAGGTTAAGTCGCTACTTCAATCTGGGCACGCGCTCAAAATAGAGGCGTCTAATGTGAACGTCGAGCCAGTTCCTGAACGCGCTCCCGTTCAACGCGACCCACAACCACTTTCGCTCCCCACGATTGCTGTTGCGCCACCGCGACAGCTACAAACACGAACAGACGTCCCATCTTTGGCGGATCGGCTCCGAGCTATGCTGCTCGTTCCTCTCGACGCGCTTCTTCCGGGTGAGGGCTCTGTTCTTGAGTGGCCTTCGGCTCTCAAGGAGTACCAGCTTGATGGTGTTCGTGCGCTCCTGGACCAAAACCGCATACTGCTGGCTGATGATATGGGCTTGGGAAAGACCGTTCAGGCAATTGCGGCGATCCGAATTTTGAGCATACAGAGAAAAATCGAAAGGTCACTACTAATCATGCCAGCCAGCATCATCGATCAATGGCGGCGAGAATTTACTCGCTGGGCGCCTGAGCTTCGCGTCATCGCTGTGCGCGGCCCAGCTCAAGATCGTGCCTGGCAGTGGGCTGCTGCCGCACATGCGAGTCTGGTGAGCTATGAGACCTTTCGCGCTGATTTCGGCAGCAGGTCTCAAGGAGGTAACTTACACCGAACGTGGGACCTCGTGGTCCTTGACGAGGCCCAGAAAATTAAGACCCGCCAGTCTGAGGTCAGCCAACAGGTGAAGCGACTGCGTCGGCTGAGATCCTGGGCGATGACAGGAACTCCTTTGGAGAACAAGCTTGACGACTTGGCCTCAATTCTTGAGTTTGTAGACCACAACGATGACGGAACATCGAAGACTTACGCGCCTAGCAGTGCACTACTCCAGAGACACAGGCAGTTGCAACTCCGTCGCCGAAAGGCTGACGTCCTTAGCGAACTTCCACCCAAGCAGGTTATCAACATCAGCATCCCATTGCTCGCTAGACAGCAAGATTCATATGAGCGCGCAGAAAAAGAAGGCATCGTCCAGCTACGAGAGCGTGGAGAAACGATACGTATTGAGCACATACTCGAGCTCATCACGAGACTGAAGCAACTCTGCAACATCGACCCTTCGAGCGGGGAGTCAGCAAAGTTTGAGGATATTCGGGAACGCCTTCAAGTTCTGACCGACGAAGGTCACCGTGCGCTACTCTTCTCCCAATACACGGACGAGAATTTCGGCGTCGCAGCGGTTGCCAGACATCTTTCCGAGTTCAAGCCGCTTACCTATACTGGGTCGCTCTCAAGCGCGGCCCGAGACTTGATAGTGCAACGCTTCAAGCGCGACGAGACGCACCGAGCACTCATTCTCTCCCTTCGTGCGGGAGGCGTCGGGCTCAATCTTCAGGAGGCCTCATACGTTTTTCATGTAGACCGCTGGTGGAATCCTGCGGTTGGGCGTCAGGCTGAGGACCGATCTCACAGGATTGGTCAGGCGTATCCCGTCACCGTCTTGAAATATACTTGCCTAGGAACGATTGAAGAGCGAATCGAACGCATACTCTCCGAAAAGCAACAGCTCTTCGACGAAATCGTTGATGACGTGTCGCTAGACGTCGCATCCAGGCTGACCCGCGATGACCTCTTTGGGCTCTTTGGCATGGAACCTCCCGTTAGGGCAGACGCTTCGGAAACAGCCAGACGAACCGGTCTTGAGCTGGAGGAACGATGTGCGGCAATTCTCGAGGCCAGAGGATGGGAAGTTCAGCGCACGCCGAGAACAAGGGATGGAGGTGTTGACCTTATCGGTACCAGAATCGATGAGGTCGGGCTCGAGCAAAGGATTTTCGTCCAATGCAAAGACTACGCCCGTCCTGTCGGGGTCGAGGTTGTTCGAGAACTGCTGGGCGTGCTTCCACTGGATGGTACCGCCCGTCCAATCATCGCTGCTCCTGGAGGGCTGACTGCCGATGCCGCCAAGCTAGCGGAGCAAAGAAACGTCACTGTTTGGGGTGAGGCTATGCTTCGCCGGCTGGAGGCTCAGCAAGGACTCTAGTCTTCACGCTTTCGTTAGAGTGCGGTATTGTCTAACGCTGCTGCTAACAGGGTGTTGATTTAGCCGTCCCCAGAGCGGCGCGAACGCGCCTGATCGTCACAGCTCCGGTTTTCATCGAAATCCGCCTCCCAGGGGCAAGACGCAGCATCTTGACTTCTACAATGTGTCTGAGGCGAAATTCCCCGGCTACTGAGGATCGCAGCAAGGTCACACTTCGTCGCC
>DATEAO010000366.1:0-7154 GCA_035288345.1 Candidatus Methylomirabilota bacterium
AACCCATGACTGGAATCGCTTCACCCTTCTGGATAGAGACCTTCCCGGCCGCGGAGGCATCGGCAACGCTCACAATGCCTTCAATGCCGAGCCCGGCACGGATTACAACCGCTCCTCGACGCAGATGGCCTCGACGTCCGCGGATGACTGGTACAACTTCCCGAACGTGACCGGCTCCCGCACGGACAATAACTGCGAGGCCTGGGGTTGCGACGGCTACGGTTATCTAAAATGGTGGTACGACCACATGCCACATGTCGCAGGCGTCAAGGACGGTCTACTCAACAACTGGTGGCGCTACGTCATCGACCCCGATCAGTACAAAGCTAACTGGGAATTTCTCTCTCCCGCCGAATTCGACTTCGCTGAAAACAACGCCGATGAGTGGGACTGCTGGGCCGATTCGGCGGAGTGCATGCTCGTAAACTCCACCGAACGATTGAAAGCGGGAAGCTCTTCCGTCAAATTCTCCACCACTGGCGCTTTTGACACCGCGGTCCAGTATCCGGCGAGCGGCATAGCCAACTGGGACCTCACCGACAAAACCTATTTCACCTTCTGGGCCTTTGCCGAAAACTCGAATGAGCCCGGGTTCCAGAACAACTCCCCCATTGCATATCTCTTTAACTCCGACGGGAGCTTCTTCAAGTACGAGGGTAGCTCCGACTCCATGAATTACGCCATCGGCAACTGGAAGAAATTCACCGTCCCGCTGGCCGGAGCCGAAGGCTGGACAAGGACCAGCTCAGGAACACCGACGCTGGCCGCTATCGACTGGATCGAGATTCACAACGATACCTGGGGTGGTGGATTCACCATTTTCTTCGACGGCGTGGGATTTGGCTCTTCAACCACCCAGGATGAGCTTCCGCCCACCGTCTCCTTCATAAGGCCAATGCGTAGGGGCAGGATTCCAGTCATTTCGAGAAGGATGCCAATAGATGTGGCAGCGTCGGACGACTCCGTCGTTCTCCGAGTGGACCTGTATATCGATGGTCAATATAAGGAAACAGACGCCATCTGGCCCTACATGTTTTCGTGGCGTAGCTTGCGGGTGCCCAACGGGCTACATCGTCTCGTGGCCATTGCCTATGATTTGTTCGGCAACTCTGCGGCCGCCGAGCTGACTGTCTACGTGCGCAATTAACCGATAATCCTTCAGAATGTCGGGCGAGGTGAATGCCCGGATCGAGGCCCGGCGCTAACTCCGAGCCCCTCAAGCCGAGAGTAGCGGTTCGGCTGAAGCGGGCTCGACGCGGTTTCGGCCGGCGTGCTTGGCATGGTAAAGCTGCTCGTCAGCGGCTCGGATTAACGCCTCACAATCAGAATGGTCGCGGCCGCATTTCGTCGCGACGCCGATACTGACGGTTACCCTCAAGCCACACTTTCCGAAGTACAGGTCGAGGCTTTCGATCCGTTTCCGAATCCTTTCACCGACCAGCACCGCCTCCCTCAGGGCAAGGTCCCGAAGCAGCAGCACCAGCTCGTCTCCGCCATATCGAGCCAAAGTGTCCTCCACTCGAATCATCCCACCTATCTCCCGAGAGACGCTGGAGAGCACGTAGTCCCCAGCCTGATGCCCGTAGGTGTCGTTGATCCGCTTGAAATGGTCGACGTCAATCATCATGAGGCTTAGATTCCCTGACTTCCGGGCAATGAACGCACGCTCCTTATTGAGGCACTCTAGAAAGAACCGCTTGTTGTACAAATCGGTCAGGACATCCTTGGTCGAACTCTCATAGAGCGTCTCCTGCACCGCTTCATCCAGATCTTCCTTGTAGGCGAAGCGGAGGACGGTAGTGGTCCCCAGCTGGATCTTGTCGCGATCCTTGAGCCTGCGGTTAAGCACTTTTTCTCCGTTGCAAAAGGTGCCGTTTTTGGAGTTCAGGTCGGTCAGGAATATCCCCTCCCCTACGCACGTAAGCTTCGCGTGTCGACGCGAGACCCCTTTATCATCCAAGCAGATGGCGGCCGTCGACCACCGGCCGACAATCATCTCGTCGCGATTGATCCGGAAGGTCTTGCCGACGTTGTAGGAGGAGCCGGCCAGCACCGTAAGGGTTGGCACAAGCTTCCCGTTTTCACCAAAGTCGACCTGCATGTCCTCGCTGGCCGTCGACAACTCCTCTTCTTCGGATAGAGGCGACGAAAGCTCGCGAGAAAACTCGGGGGTGGATTTCTCTCCCGCCCCAACCGGCGTTCTTCCCCAGAGCCGACTCATTTACCCCCCCTGGAGCCCCCAACCACGTTCATCTCGAATTTCAAGCAAAGGGCGTGCCCGGGGAGCGGTAGGCGTGGAGCTTCTTCCGGCAGACAGCTAAGTCGCTTCGATTCAGGAGATTTGGTGGCGGGAGACCGGTGTTACAACCGAGTCAAAAGATATCGGCGCCCCGGGCCGGTGCCGGGAAAGACCCCCAGATGCATTGAAGGTCCCTCGGCGGGGGTGACGGTAAGCCGAGGTGCGCCCTCGCTATACTGGCGCCCATGACCGATGAGCCAAGGGCCAGGATCGTCGCCGCTCGGATGAAGTTGTGCGAGCGGTTCCTCAGTCGCATTGAGAATCTCCGGCTCGGAGCGACCGGCGCCCAGCGGAACTCAGGCGCGCTCAACCACGATTGGGATGCACGGCAGGGTATGACGCATCACTTGAGTCAATTTCATCGAGACGATTCGGAGCCGCCCAAGCCAGGGTCAGGGGTTGAGAGCCTTGGCGAGAAACCCGCAGGCCAACGTCAATCATCTGTGTAACAGTGAGCGTTGCATCAGCGGGTTTTGTCGTCCAGCCAGCTTTGAACCGCTGCAAGGCGGGAAGCCGCGCGCCTCCTGGGAGCCTGCATGTAACCCTGCAAAGCCTCTTGGGCCAGTTTCCGGGCATTACCGGAGTCCGCGCCCCCGAGGTTGTACAGCGCTTTGGCCAAACCAAAGTTGACATCATACAGGGTCAAGGGGTCGTTGCGATCGTGACGCAAGATGGACAGCGCCTGTTCTAAAGTGTTACGGGCCGAGGCGAATCGATGTGCCTCAACATCGATCAACCCCAAGCCCGCCAGGGCTTCGCCGACGCCAGCGGCTTCCGGATCACCGCTGGCTCGGTAAATCGTCAAGGCCTGTTGGTAGTGGTTTCGAGCCCGCTGCAGTTGTCCTTGAGCGCGATACAGATCACCCAGGAACAGATGATCCTCTCCCACGTAGGGGTGCTTGGCCCCCAAGGTCGTCTCGTTGCGCTTGAGAGCCTCAAGCAAGTAGCCCTCAGCCTCGTGGTATTGCCCTAGCATGTGGGACGTCACGCCCAACTCCGTCAGGCCGTTGGTGACATCCAGGCTATCCTCGCCTGAAACGGCAACATCCAAACGATGGGCCTTGCCCAGCGTGTCCCGTGACTTCTCAAATTCTCCCAGAAAACGATAGGTCACACCCATATTGTGGATGATGCTTGTGTAGGCGCGATTTCTTTCCCCAAAGGCTTTGGCGGCTAGCATCAGGGCGCGCTCCTGCAAGTGCAAGGCTTCTTCGTGGCCCCCCCGACGGCTAATGCTCGTGGATAGGTTGCCGAGGGCCCGTACCACCTGGGGATGGCCGGGGCCCAGAGAAGCTTCAGCGATTTGCAAAGCCTTGCGAAATGCCGGCTCCGCTTCGCTGAATTTGGAGCGGCGCGCATGGAGAATGGCCAAACGCATCCAACTCTCGCTCAAAGACGGATGCAGGGCCCCCAAGAGATCCGTTCGGATTTGAATCGCGGCGTACAGATTCTTGTTCGCTTCTTCGAACTGCCCCGCCAACTCCAGTACCGATCCGGTTCGCTCCAGGAGCGCCGCCTGGAGCATTCGGTCCCCGCCCAAGCGGGTGAGGAGCGCCTCAGCCAGATTGCTCCAGAAAATGCCTTGATCCAATTTGGTTTGGCGAAACCCTACAACGTGAACCAACTGGATCGCGGACATCAACGCCAGTCGGTCGGCTTTGGCCCGTATCGCCATGGCCAGGGCGGTTTCGAAATCTTTCTGAGATGTTTCAAAATCAGACGTCTCGTCATGGAATCGCCCGCACCAATAATAGGCCTCGGCCTCCGCCGGCGGATAATGCAACGTCCGAGCTTTGTCGAGGGTGACGGTTGCGAGCGCCAAACCCTCGGAGAAACGACCGGCATTATCGTAGGTGAGAAGACGGGCGAACTGTTCGTCCACAGCTTGCACTGCCTGGGGATCTTGCGGTGCTTCCACCGCCGTCCACTCGCGCATCAGAGCAACTTGATCAGAGCAGTGTTCCAAACGCTCGAGGTCTCCCGCTAGCTGCACCGACTTGGCGACAAGAGCTTCATCGGCCTTGCCAAGCAGCTCAACCAAGGCGGAGGTTGCAGCCCGGCGTCGTTTTAGGCAGGCCATGCGCAAATCCAAAAGGGCACCGGACTGTTCCTGGCGTACGTTGGTGGCTTCGCAGGCGTCGACGTACGCAGATTTCCACGAGGCGTTGTAAGCGGTAATGCCGCTTTCGACCCGTGCCCAAGTTTCTTCCCAGTACGGCGCTCCACTCCGTTGAAATCCCGCCCGAACCGCCTGCCGTTCCGTGGTCTCCCAGGGGACCGCTTGTTCGGTGGCGGCCTGATGGCACAACGCGCTTTGGTCACGTCGCGCGCCCCATATGCCTGCCGTTGCCACAACCGTGCCCAAGATGAGGCATGCCGTCAAGGTCGTGGTGGTCCGACGGCGAGAGCCGTGCCGCCTCTGGCGCAGCTCGCCAAGCAGGGCTGCCATGGATGGCCAACGCTCGGCCCGTTTTGGGCTCAGACCCCGCCGAATCGCGCGATACAACCACGCGGGTATCTTGGTTTCGCTGGGCAGGGGCTGAAGGGCAAATTGGCGTTTTTGCTCCAGCAGTTCGTTGAGATTCTTGGCGGCGAAGGGCGGCACGCGGCACAACACGTGGAAAAGAGCGGCGCAGTAGTTGAACTGGTCGCTGCGGGCATCGGCTGGGTGGTTGCTATGTTGCTCCGGGGACATATAGGGTGGCGTTCCCACGAGAACGTGGGCAGGTTGCTCCGACGAGGCTTCTGCGGCGGCGGTGGACAGTGTGTCGGGGACAGCGGTAGCGGCTGTCTCTGCCAAACCAAAGTCGATGACGACGACTCTACCGTCTCGACGGATCAAAACGTTGGAGGGTTTGAAGTCCCGATGAATGAGACCCGCTTCATGCGCCGCGACCAGGCCCTCTCCCGCCTCGATGAAAACATCCACAATTTCGCGCCAGGTTCGCGGTTTCTCATTGATCCATTGGGTCAACGTTCGACCATCTACAAACTCCATCGCGACAAAAACATCGTCGCTCCACACGCCGCTGTCGTAGATAGTGATGACATTAGGATGGACAATTCTTGCCGTGGCCTGTGCTTCACGCAGCAAGCGCTGTTGTTTGCCCGCCGCTCGGGCGCCGGCTTTCACCAGCTTGAGGGCGAGCTTGCGATCCAACGTTGGGTCAAAGGCCGTGTAGACCTCGCCCATCCCCCCCTCACCCAGATGCTGCAGGATGACGTAGCGCTGGACGTTGGTGCCCGGGTTCAGGCGTTGGATGCGTTCGGGCGTGCCCTCGGATGAAGCGGTTGGAATAACTGCCGGGTCCGAAGACTCAGGGGGATGGGCAGAGTGGGTTACATCGTCGGCCGGGCCCATGCTGCTCAAACTCCTCTACAAAGATAGTAACAGGCCAGTCCTCAGAGTCGCACTTTTCCAAAACTGGGACGAGCGCACTTGGCGCAAAATGGTGGACAGGTGGTAAGTCAAATTCTCAATCGGGATCACAAGGATAGATTCCTTATATGGGCCGATGGGGCACGCATTACGATTACGTGGGCATTCCCCCCGAGTTTCAGATGGGCTTTTGGCGCGGGTTCTTCTGGCTCGCGTTCTTCCTCCAGCTCGTGTTCTTGGTGCCCTTCACTCTCGTGCTCGGGACCCTCTCGGGCACGCTCACCGTCCTCGTGCCGTTCCAACTGTTTCCGCCGAAATCGCTCGTCAAGCCGTAGCGACAGGCCCGAGTCCCGTCACCTGCGCCTCGTTAGGTCCAAATAGTTGTAACGGCACTCCTCGCGAGCGCCGGGATCAAATCTCCAGCTGCATTCGCACCTCGATGACCCGGGATGGAGGGATGTGGAAGAAGTCGGTGGCGCGAAGAGCGTTTCGGGTCATCAGGGCGAAGAGCTTCTCCCGCCAGATTGCCATTCCCGGGAGCCGGGTGGCGACGACGTTCTCGCCGCCGAGAAAGAACGTGATCTCCTCCATCCGCAGATTGAGCCCGCGCTCACGCAGGCGCTCGATGATCTCCGGGACGCTCGGGTCCTGCATGAAACCGTAGCGGGCGACCACGCGGTGGAAGCCCGAGCCGGGCGAGCTCACCTCCAACCGTTCGTCGAAAGGCACGTAGGGCACTTCGACGGTCTGGACGGTGAGCAGGACCACCGGCTGGTGGAGGACCTCGTTGTGCTCCATGTTGTGGAGCAAAGCCGGCGGCGTTCCGAGAGCGTCTCCGGTCATGAACACCGCCGCGTGCCGAATCCGCCGGGGCCTCTCCGATAGAATTCGCTGAAGGAACTCCGGAAAGGGAACCGACATCTCCTCGAGGCGTATCTTCAAGATCTCCCGGCCGCGCTTCCACGTGGTCATCAAGATGAAGATGGCTCCTGCGATGACCAGCGGGACCCAACCCCCGTGGGGCACTTTGACCAGGCTCGATCCGAAAAAGGCGAGATCGAACACCAGAAAGGACGCCGTCACCGAGAGCGAGGCGGGGACACCCCAGCCCCATCGATGCCGGGCCACGAAGTACGCGAGGGCGGTGGTGATCACCATGGTGCTGGTGACGGCGACCCCGTAGGCCGCGGCGAGGTTGCTCGAGGTTTTGAACTCCAGGACGAGCGCCATGGTCGCCCCCATCAGCGCCCAGTTCGTCGACGGGACGTAGATCTGACCGATCTCCTCGTGGGAGGTGTGCTCGATCGCGACCCGGGGAGCGTAACCGAGCTGCACCGCCTGGCGGGTGAGAGAGAACGCCCCCGAGATCACCGCCTGTGAAGCGATGACGGTCGCGGCGGTGGAAAGAGCGACCATGGGATAAAGCGCCCAGCCGGGCACCATGTGGAAGAACGGGTTCACGGCGTGGGCGGGATC
>DATEAO010000367.1:0-5414 GCA_035288345.1 Candidatus Methylomirabilota bacterium
AGGGTGCCGAGCGGCCCGAACCTGTGCCCGACGACGTTGATGGCGATCGTCGCGACGCCGTTCGCGGCCATCACTGAGGCGACGACGAAGGGGCTGTTGTTCTTGCTGTCGGTGAAGCCGTGGCCGAAGATCGCCACCGGCCAGCCGCCGGGAGGCGGAGCGCCGGCGGGCAAGAAGAGGTTGAAGTAGATGTCGTTGATGGACTGCACCGCGGGCACGCCGGTGCGTGTCCCCACGGCGGGGATGAACTTGTCAGCCGTCTCGTAGTCGGGCGAGGCGTACTTCCCGAAGGCGAGGGTGCCGACGCCGGGGTAGACGGTGAGCGCGGCAAACGCGAGGACCGGGGCCGGGGTCAGTGGGAGCACGGTGCTGCGCTGCTCGTTCTTGACGATGCCGGTGACAGTGGAGAGAGGAAAGATCGTGGTGGAGCCGCCCGGCCCGAGGTTGAAGTCAGCCAGCGCCGGGATGTCCGCCTTGATCTGGTCTCGGATTTTCTCGAGGATCGCGGTGGCGCTCTGCGTCGTGAAGACGCTGGCCGCCACAATGTCGTGAAGATGAATTCCCGCGGCCCAGGAGGCCCGCCAGAGGGCTTCAAGGAGAGAGAGCCTGTACAGCTTCAGCTCCGGGTCCTTCGTGTGGCCGAAGTTCAGAAGGTGGCGGAACCGTTTGAAGGCCTCCGACGCTTCAACCGGGTCGCCGAGCAGATCCCGCGCCCCTCGGGTCACAATGAGCGCATAGCGCGTGTGCTGGTCGAGAAGCTCGTCTGACTCCGCATGGAGCGTGTTGGTCGCGGGGTCCCAGACCACTTGGTTGATCCCGATCACCTTTCCGCCGTGATGGCCCCAGTGCTTCGTGCTTCTCAGGCTGATTAAGAAGACGTTCGAGCTATTGACCGTAGTAACGTCGATCGGATCGTCAAACGGGATGGAGAGCCGGGCCTGGAGGTTGAACCCATCGAGCGTGTTGATGACGTCGATGTCCTAGCAGTCCGACACGCGCACCAGGCAATCAGGTTTGGGCAGGTTGACTCGGCGCAGGGTGTTGTGGCCCAAGTCAAAGACTGTGAACAGGTTGCTCGGGAACGGGCCTCCGGTTGGAGTCTCAAGATCGAAGAGCGCGTGGACACCCGCGGCGAGAGCAAGCGACGGCCAGAGGAGCGCAAGGAATGCAACAATCAGCAAAAAGCGGCGAGTTCTGGGCAGGTTCGAGGCCATGGCGAATCTCCTTCTCTTGGCAAGAGCGCACCGCACTCACGGGCCGATTGCAGTATGTTGCGCTGGCAGCGCGCTGACTCTGGCACACGAGTTTTCGGATCGTCAAGAGCGTTCCTTCGCCCTGGTAGAGAGTCACATAATCTGTCCGCTTTTTCGAGCGAGGTGCTTCAGAGCGGTCGTCAGAAGGAGGGCGGCCAACTCGCGGGGACCGTCAGTCCCTGAGTGGACAGATCACGTGTCAAAACCAAGCGGACCTTTCACTTGTCAACGACAGTGTTCGTCAAGGCTACCGGTTCACCGGGCAAGGCGTCAGAGCGTGATGACGATCCATCGGTCGGTTCGTCAGGCAGCCGACGAATGCGGACAGCGCACGCCTTCAGCTCGGGTTGCTTGGAAAGAGGATCGCGCGCGCTTAGGGTCAGATTGTTGGCGCTCTTGTAGAAGCCAAATTGGCGCCCCCAGTGAAACGGCAGGAAGCAGGTGCCCTCGCGAATCGTTTCGCTCACCCGGCATTGCGCCACGGCCTTTCCCCTCCGTGAGGTGACCTCGACGAAGTCGCCATCTCTGACTCCGGCGCGGCGAGCGTCCTGAAGGTTCACCTCGAGAATCGGTTCTCGCGTTCGGGCGGTGAGGGCCGGCGACTTTCCCGTGCGCGTCAGTGTGTGCCAGTGATCGCGCACACGGCCGGTGGTCAATGTCAATGGGAAGCTTGGATCAGGCGGCTCGACAGGCGGGTCGTGCTGAACGGGAATAAACCGTGCTCTGCCGTCTCCCGTCGGGAAGCGGGCGTCAGCGTAGAGACGCGCCGTGCCCCGATGATCATTCGAGGGGCACGGCCACTGAAGCGGCCCTTCGGCTCTGAGTCTCGCGTGGCTCACGCCGGAGCAATCACAGCGCGTTGCCGCAGTGAGAGCGGCGAACTCGTCAAAGATCTCGACGGCGCTCGAATAGGGGAACCACTGTTTCCACCCCATCACCCAGGCAAAGCGGGTGATGATCTCCGCATCAGGCAGCGCCTCTCCGGGCGGGTCGGCCAGCTTGGGCAGATACGTGAGCCGCCGCTCGGAGTTCGTCATCACGCCATCTTTCTCTGGCCATTGGGCAGCGGGAAGGAGCACGTCGGCAAACCGACTGGTCTCGGTCGGATGATACGCGTCCTGAACCACGACCAGCTCGGCCTGACGAAGCGCCTTCTCAACCAGATCGAGGTCAGGCATCGACGCGGCGGGATTCGTGCACAGGATCCAGATTGCCCTCACCTCACCTGAGAGCAGTCCCTCAAAAATCTCCAGGGCAGGCCGACCAGGTACTGGTGAGATATTCCCGGGAGGGATCTTCCAGTACTCTTCAACAGTCGAGCGCGCCTCCGCATCAGCGACCGATCGATAGCCGGGGAGGAGATGCGCCAGCCCCCCGCTCTCACGCCCTCCCATCGCGTTCGGCTGTCCCGTCAAGGAAAACGGCCCGGCGCCCGGCCGTCCGATCTGACCGGTCGCGAGGTGAAGGTTGATGATCGCCGCGTTCTTGTCTGTTCCGATATGGCTCTGGTTGATCCCCATGCTCCAGAGCGTGAGCGCCGCTTTGGCTTGGCCAAAGCGAATGGCGGCCGTGACAATGATCTCTCTCGAAAGCCCCGTGATCGCCTCGGCGCGCTCGGGTGGGTAGCGCTCGATCACGCTTCGCAGAACATCCCATCCTGAGGTGTGCTCCTCGATGAAGCATTGGTCCACGAGCTTCTCTTTCCAGCAGACGTGCAGTATGGCGTTGAGCAGCGCGATGTCTGATCCCGGCCTTAGGGGCAGATGCAGATCGGCGATGTCCGCGGTTTCAGTCCAGCGGGGATCCGCCACGATCACGAAGACCTCGTCCGGCGCCTGGAGCTTGCGCTTCTTTACTCGCTTGAAGATGATCGGGTGGCAGTCCGCCGTGTTGGTTCCGATCAAGAAGAAGCAGTCGGCCAGTTCAAAATCCTCGTAGGCCGTCGGCGGCCCATCAGAGCCGAGCGATCGAGTGTAGCCGACGGCGGCCGACGCCATGCAGAGCCGGGAGTTCGTGTCGAAGTTGTTGGTCCTGAAAAAACCTTTTGCGAGCTTTGAGGCGACATAGTACTCCTCGGTCAGGAGCTGCCCTGACCCGTAGAAGGCGACGGCGTCCGGCCCATGCGCGGCGACGATCTCTTGAAGGCGATTCCCGGTGAAGCGAAGCGCGCGCTCCCATGAGACCCGCTCGAGCGAGGCGTCCCGACGGCCGCGGATTTGGGGGTAGAGGAGGCGATCATCGGTTCGGATAACGGGTGGCAGGTGGACGGCCTTCGCGCAGATGTCACCAAAGTTCGCCGGGTGATCAGGATCGCCTTTGACTTTGGTGACACGGCCCTCCTGGACTCGAACCAACAGCCCACAGCCTACGCCGCAGTAAGGACACATCGTCTTTGACCAGGAGGGGTGAGTCCCAACCACTCCCCCTCCTGGACCTCCCCCACCTGGGTCATGCATGGCGCGTGGCCTCATTGAGCGTTCCGCTCGTTTCCTGATCCTCCACAGCGAAGCGAGAGCGCACGGCGGCACAGCGGGGACAAAAGCCGGGAGGCTCCTGCCCGGTATGGAGATAGTCACACTCCTGGCAGCGCCAGGTTGGCGGCTCCTCGGGAAGGACCACCTGAGGCTTCTCGTTCTGAAGGCGCCGCCGCCAGAAGGCGCTGAACGACTCGCCATCCTGACGATGGGTGTGGAACTCCCGGATGACTCGCTCGAGCAGTTCAGGGAGCTGGTTGAAGGGAACACCTTTTTTGTAGAGGAGTCCGAGCTCCGCAGCTCCCGAGATTCCGCCACCGAGGGAGAGATCGAAGCCATCGACGATCTTGAGTCCCTTCCGGACCTTCACGCCTTTGAGCCCGATATCGGCCGTGTGGTGCTGGGCGCAGGCATTGATGCACCCGCTCATCGCGATCTTGATCCCGTAACTTTCGACCCGCCGCCGCCGCAGCTCCTCCACCAGTTGAAACGCGAGGCCCTTGGTCTCGATCACCGCGAGGCTGCAGAACTGCTTCCCAGTGCAGACGACCGTGTTGCGAACGAGCGAGTCGGCATTGAACGAGAGCCCGTGCACCGCCAGGTCGTGGGCCAGGGCGCTCTGAAGCTCGCCGCTCACGTGGGGGATCAGGATGTTCTGATCGATCGCGGTCCTCAGACTCCCGTCGCCGTAACGCTTCGCGATGATCGAGAGCCCCTCCGTCTGCTCCCAGGTCAGCCGCCCCATCGGCACCGCGATGCCGACGGTCCAGCGATCAGCCTCCTTCTGTGGGAACCAGCCGATGAAGCTCTCGCTCGCGTGAGGCGGCGGAGGCGGCTCGACGAAGCGCATCAAGCGATAGCCCAGACGTTTCTCGATCTCCTCGAGCACGGTCTCGAGGCCGAGTCGCTCGATCAGGTAGCGGAAGCGCACCTGGGTCCGCTTCGCGCTGCGGTCTCCCAGCTCGCGGAAGACCTGGAGGATCCGGTAGGTGACATCGACCACCTCATCACGGGTGACGAAGACGGGAACATGCCAGCCAAGGTGAGGGTGCTGTCCCTGAGTGCCGCCGATCAGCAGCCTGAAGCCGACATCACTCTCAGGACCTCGTGTCGCGAGCCAACTGATGTCCTGGGTCCAGTCGCTCGGCACAGAATCTCCTCGCCCGTTGAGCGCGATGTTGAACTTCCGAGGGAGGTCGGAGAGCTCACGGCTTCCCACAAAGAGCTGAGTCACCGCCCGCGCCAGCTCCCGTGTGTCGATCAATTCCTCGGGATCGAGACCGGAAAGCGGATGGCTCGTCACGTTCCGGATGTTGTCGAAGCCGGTCTGTTTGGATGTCAGCCCGACCCGATCGAGCGCGGCAATCACACCGGGAATCTTCTGGATCGTGAGCCCCTGCACCTGCACATTGCCGCGAGTGGTGACATCAACGATCCCGTGTCCGCTCTCGTACGCGACGAACGCGACAGCCCGCGCCTGCTCGGCTGTCATCTCGCATCCGGGGATTCGAATCCGGATCATGTAGCGGTCGCGGTCGTTCTTTCGCCAGAAGATGCCGTGCCACTTCATCCGCTGGAGGTCAGGCTCTTCGATTGCGTCGTGAGGAGTGCCCTCCCGAGCCCAGCGCAAGAGGTCAGGCCAGACATCAAAGCCGTGTTTGGCGGCCTTCCAGATCTCGACAGCGTT